>NZ_CANLCN010000006.1:0-284841 GCF_947489045.1 Saccharicrinis aurantiacus | reverse complement strand
TCCGAATTTCTCCGGGCTATCCTTCTGTAAAAGGCAGGTTTCATACGCGTTACGCACCCGTGCGCCGGTCGTCATCTACTGCAAGCAGCAATGTTACCCCTCGACTTGCATGTGTTAGGCCTGTCGCTAGCGTTCATCCTGAGCCAGGATCAAACTCTTCGTTGTATAAAAATTATTATGACTGAACTAACAGTCTCTTATTCTTTACAAGAGTCCTACTCAAAGAATCACTTTTTTCCTTTTATGCATTCCAATATTTTCAAAGAACTTCTAGCACTTCGCTAGTCTTTATATCTTAAAACCCGAAGGCTTTTTCAATCTTTTTAATCTCACAATCTTTATTGTGATCGCTTTATTTTAGCGGCTGCAAAGATAACAACTTTAATTTCTAAACTCCAAATGTTTTTGAAAGAAAATTTGAAGTTTTTTACTTCTTGTTTTCTATTGTAATTGACTATCGTTAAATAGTTTCAATCACTTTCAAGATGTCGTTTTTGTCACTCTCAGCTCTTCGTTAAAAGCGGCTGCAAAGATAACTGATTTAATTTCTTAATTCCAAATAAATTTGAAAAGAATTTTAAATCTTTTTTGACACCTAAAAACCGCTTATATAAAGGGTTTTTAATCCATTTTTTGTTTCTCAAAATGTCTGTTGTAATCGTGCTTTGCGTTCAAAGCGGGTGCAAAAGTGAGGAGTTTTTTTCATAATTCCAAATACTACTTCAAAGTTTTTTTAGGCAAGAATACGAAGATAATAACTAAAGAATAGTTTATCAATGTTTTAAGTCGAAAAAATTTTTTTTCTCTTTTTTTTAACCTCAGAAAAAACAACGCTTACATAGTATAGAGAATGATACACTATACTAAATAAGAACTAGGTCGTGTCTTACTCGGTATAATTTCAGATTTAACTCATATCAAACTCATATCAAACACAGATCAAACTCACGTTAACGTGAGTTTGATGTGGCTTTTATTTGTGTTTTTACCAAAGTGAACTCCTTGTAATATACTTTTATGGCTTTTACTAGCCGTGTGAGAAGAGATGCGTTAATGATTGGAGCGGCATCCTTTGTGAGCCCGTTATGGCGAAGCAAAGATATAGCGCAAAGCATGACCCGAGAAAAGGGATTTGTGCTGATAATAGAGTATTAGTGGGAGGGGAACGCCCAATGTAAAAACAAAAAAGCTCGTAATCAGTTAATTAGTATATATTTTATTTATTAATATGAGGTTACTACTTATTATTACGGCTCTTTTTATATTTATACATGTATCTGCACAAGAAAACAAAGTTAAAATAGACAGCTCTTACATAAGGAAGTACAACGATAAGTTTATTTTAAAGGTTGGGATTAAAAATGCAGGTGAATCATTTGGCGTGCGAGGTAATAGCGTGAATTATGATTTAAAACCGAATACCGAATTAAAAACAAAGGTTTGGTTTAACTATAGGTTTATTGCTTTATCGCTTGGGTTTGCACCAAATTATTTAAGTGGAAATAATGATGATGATAGAAAAGGTAAGTCTGAGCTGAAGTCGATAGGCCTGAACTTAATATTTCCGCATTGGGTGCAGCACTTTGGCTATTCAAAAACTAAGGGGTACTATATAAGTAACACGAGTGATATTATTGGAGACTGGGACAAGTATAAAGATGCATATATACAATTTCCGGAATTGCTTGTGGAGAACTTCTCGGGATATACGGCTTATAAGTTTAATAAAAACTACTCGGTTAAGGCAGTTAGCGACCAGACGGAACACCAAGTAAAGAGCTGCGGAAGTTTGATGGCCTTTTTACTTTATAGATATTACTCTATTGACAATAAAGCTACCATTACAGCATCGAATAGCACTCAGAAGTCACAGAACTTTGAAACCACCGTACAACTTGGATATTTTTATACTTATGTGTGGCATCAGAATTTTTATATCTCGGCTGGAGCTGCTGCAGGGTTGGGTTTTATCAACAGTAAACTTTTAACTAGAACTATTGAGGAAGAAATTAACTCTCATAATTTAGATCCATTAGCTCGGCTTGAAGCTCAGTGTGCCATGGGATATAATAGTAATCGCTTTTTTGGAGGCATACAAATAACAGGTAGCATACAAAAGCACCCTCAAGGTAAAAGTACTGCTTCGATAGAAGACAACTCACTTGATTTGCAGGTGTTTTTGGGTTATAGATTTGGCATGATTAAGGGCATTAATCATCTGTTTGATAAGTATGGACTATAATACAGCGCCTACTGAATAGTATAAGAAAAAGTCTGCACACCTGTTGTCGCCACCCCTGCGACGTAGTACACAAGAATACAGACTTTCTCGGAGGGTTTGGCAAATTGCAATTTTGCAGATAGCAATTTACCGTGCGTAACCTTATCATTAATTGCCAAAGGTTACTTAATTTTTATTAGGCTGATACTGCCACTTTTATTTGAGTATCGGTCCATTGTTTTACTTCGCGCAGAGCATCTACCAACTTAGCTACCTCATCGGCAGTAGGTATTAAGGCATTACACCCACATCCTTGATCGAGTATTTTAACCTGATCGCGCACTTTAGGTGGAATTATACGGTTAAAACACAATGCTTTTAACATTTCACTGAGGCCATGGCCATATAGCGGAATATTGTTCTTTGTTAGCACACTACTTAATAAGTATTCGGCAGATAATACCGCTACATTTGCTGTTAAAGCCTCACCAAAGCGGTTACTCTCAACAAGGGATATTGTATTGTGATAATAATCAAATCCCACATCATATATTTCTCTATATGTTTCCATTTTGTATGTTTATTTTATACTCAATAGACATAACCAAGAGAATTTCTCACGCTCAGGTAAATCCATTGACCATGTTATTATAGTTTGAGAATTAAATCGCGTAATTCAGTTTGATTAATACCAGCTTTCTTCTCGCTTGCCAAACGTTTTACCTCTGGTAAAATTTCTTTACCCCGTTCGGGTGACACATTAATACCCATCTGTTCGAGCATATTGACTACAGATGCTACGCCAGAATGCTTTCCTATAACAAACTCGGAAGTTTTGCCCACTTCACTAGGATGAAAGGCATGGTAGGTCATTGTATTTTTTAAAAGCGAACGACAATGAATCCCTGACTCATGACTGGTTACCAACTCGCCCGTTACTGGTTTGGTTTTACTTACATATCTTTTTGAGACATGCTCAACATACTTACAAATATCTTGCAATTGAGCAAGGTTGATGCCCATATCTTTATTTAAAGAGAACTTTGAAGCTGCGGCCACCTCTTCGAGCGGTGCATTACCAGCGCGCTCTCCCAATCCGTTTATTGTAACATCAACAGATTGAATACCTGCCTGAAGCGCAGCAATAGTATTAGCTGTAGCCATGCCTAAATCATTATGTGCATGAAATTCGAAATCTACATCGGGAAATAATTGAGTGGTTTCGTTAACCATCTCCCCCACCGAATAAGGATTCATAATACCTACTGTATCTGCTAAACGTACCCGCTTTACTCCGTAATGTGCAGCATTAGAAATATACTGATGCAAAAATTGTGTATTGGCTCTTGATGCATCTTGCGCACCTATACCTACAAATTCAAAGTGATTAGAGGCCAATCCGATCATGGTTTTCATTTGCTTGAGCACCCAATCATAGTTTTTACCAAGAGCTGCTAATTGCAAATCGCTCACCGGAAAAGAAATACTAATACGCTTAACACCTGTGCGCTTGGCGGCCATAATATCGCCTACTGTAGCTCTTGACCAACAAAGGGCATCGAATTTAAACCCCTGGTTAAGTATTGTCTTTATATCTTTTTCTTCTTGGCGCGAGATGGATGGAGTACCTACCTCCGCCTCTACAATACCAATTTCATCTAACATTTGAGCTATTCTAATTTTCTCTTCTAAAGAAAAAACAACTCCTGCGGCTTGCTCGCCATCGCGTAAAGTAGTATCAATTAGATGTTGCATAGTTTTTTGTTTAGATAGATTAGCTAAAATTATATTCTAGATTATATAGCATTACATATTGGGCTTTCAGCCCAAACCCGACTTCATTTCTTGTCTTGAAACAAGAAACAGAAGCAAAGAAATTCAAGACTGCTTTACAAATAACTTTCTTATTTAGTTACGCTTAAGTGCGGCTGGCGGATCTTCGAGCACAGCTCTCAGCTAGCCAGTCTTACTAAAGCTTTAACTAAAACAAAAGCTCTTTATAAAGAGGTCATTTACCGTGGTGCTTAAACAACGATGGTGAAGTTAAAACCACTTGCAAATAGTAGCATTAGTTTAAGAGTATGAAATTGTTAAGTTTAAGTGCACATTATTAGGAAAACATTGAGCTAGCACTTCCCCAACAATATGCACTACCCTTAAATATGCTAATCTGAAATTAAATACTCTTCAACTGCGTTACCTTCTTCTAAGGCATCTAAAATTTCATCAATTTTATCCTCAGTAATTTCTCCATACCAAAAGTTATTTGGGTGAACCACCATAATAGGTCCTTGGCTACATACATTTAAACAGGCTGTGCTTGTTACTGCGGCATCAATACCTCTATCGTTGCACTCTTCCATGATGTATGGAATAAAATCGCCAGCTCCATTTTTGTTACAGAATCCTTTTGCATCGCCTGCAACACGATACGAATTACAAACTAAGATGTGATACTCTGGTTTTTTCATAATGATTGTTTAAGATTCAAGACTAAGCATAAATACTTTACTTGATGATGTTATAAATTTGTTTAATTGTCTTCTTGTATTATTTATTACCAATGTTGTCCTAATTAAATTTTCACTCAAGCCGTGAAGGCTTCTACTTTTTTCTACAGTCAAAAAAGTAGACAAAAAGACCGTCGACTGCACCCATTTCACTCAAAAAACTTTAATGGTGCTGAAACAATTAAGAATACTCAATTCTTAATCGTCCCGATATTTTAAACTCGTACTTTTTCGTGCCTCAAAGCACTCAAACAGCTTACGTTTTTTAACCGTCATTTCAATCCAGTTTTTTGGTTCACTGGCTGAGGTCGATACTAAACAAGGCGTGTAGCACATTATTTAAATACTTTTAGGACGAGATTGATATATTACTAAACATTGAAGCACCCCCTAAGCATTTGCCTGGCCCACGCGAGTTTCACCTCATCCCTTAGAACCTTTTAGGAATCCCCATGGGTTTAGAGCTGTCCCCTACATATTTTGCCTCATCACACTAAAGGTTTTTGCCATCCCCTAGGGTATTGATGGCTTCCCCGAGAGGTTTGTAATCGTCCCCGAGGTAATTGACACCACCCCCGAGCACATTGGTTAATTCCCCTAGGTATTTTACCCATCCCCTAGAGATATGTGCAGTCCCCTAGCGGCTTTCAGCAGTTTTATCAACCACAACCCGTTCCTGTTCCTGAACATGATGCTCCACATTTGAATGCTTCTGCTTTGGTAATGGTTCTTAAATCTTCACCCTTATAAATAGCATCCATTCCTTGGTCGATAAGTCCAGACATCTCTACTACCTTAATACCCGACTTACCTAATATTTTAGATGGTTTAGGTCCTATACCTCCAACCAATATTGCTCGGCAATCACTTAAAGTATCTCCTAACTCTACCCATCTATCATCTCCCTTGCCTCGTGATGGTGTTACTCTTTGGTTTACGAGCTTGTATCCGTTTGGTGTTTCTTTAAAAATATATAGTCGATCAGCTTCACCTAGATGCTGATTCACCAAAATACCTTCGTTACTAGCCACTGCTACATATGGGCGTTCTTCCTCTTCTCCACCTCCACAGCCAACAGTCATTTTTGCCGCTTCTGATAAAAGCTCCATGGCCTCAGTACTATCTTTTCCTAAAAGACCTGCTGCATCAGCTCTACAACGACTACAGTGCGTCATTGGAGGTAAGAATGCGCCAATTTCTTTACGGATGGCTTTCATGGTTGCTGCTTCAGGCTCTGTTAAATCAGAGAAAGGCGTATCCTCAACAGGAATTAATGGAATGGTATTCATTAAATCAACACCCATTTTTGCTAAACCTTCGGCAAGCTCTGGTAAATGATCTTCGTTAATACCTGGTATTACAATGGCATTGGCTTTAACTGTTATGCCTGCTGCTTTTAGCTTTTCAATGGCTTCGAGCTGTTTGCCTAATAATATAGTGGCGCCTTCTAAACCGAAATATCCTTTTTTATCGAAACGAACCCAACGGTATACTTTTGATAATATTTCAGGATCGAGTGCATTTATGGTAATGGTAACATGACTTACTTCTAACTCTGCAAGTTCATCAATATAAGGTCCTATTCCTAAACCATTAGATGATACACACAAAATCATATCATCATAAGTTTTTCGAACCAATCGAAGTGTTTCCATGGTTTCATTAGGATTGGCAAATGGATCTCCAGGACCTGCAATACCAACAACTGAAAGGTTTGGCATTTTCTCTTTCAGTCCTTTTAAGTAAACCATTGATTGCTCTGGCGATAATATATTTGAAGTAACTCCTGGTCTGCTTTCGTTTACACAATCGAATTTACGGTTACAGTAGTTACAGCTAATATTACATTTAGGAGCTACCGGAAGATGAACTCTGGCATATTGTCCTTTCGCTTCTTTATTGAAACATGGGTGTTTTTTAAAATCGATCATAGTACTCGTTTTTAATAATTGAAAAATGAACACTGAGACACTGAGGCTCTGAGTTTATTTTCAATAGTTTTTTAACATTGCAAATAAGTTCTGGAGATTCCCAGGAAAATAATTCCTTTAAACACTTAGTAAAAAACGCTCCGTGTCTTTGAGTCTCCGTGTTCTTACCCCTATATATATTTGTATCCTATTTCAGAGTGCTCTTGTTTGTATTCCATCATGGCGTTGCCAATTTTATCAAACAGCTCTTGAGCACCTTTGTAGGCAATGTGTTTTAATCGTGAACCGCCCATTCTGTCGTGAATTGGGAATCCTACTCTTATAATTGGTATCTCTAACTCACGAGCGATATAATAGCCTTTGCTGTTACCAACCAAAAAGTCGGGTTTCATATCAATACAGAGTTCGTTAATCTTTTCGTAATCTAAATCGCCCATTACCTGTATGGTTTTACCATGAGTGGGCGCACATTTTTCAATTTCGGGCTGTAGCGTTCCACTGTTTCCTCCTGATGCAGCAAGTATTACTTCTACTCCTATTTCATCCAAGAAACCAGTCATGGCAACTACTAAATCCTCTTCGCCATATACTACTGCTTTTTTGCCAAACACGTATTTATGTCCATCGGCGTAAGCATCAATTAATCGGCCGCGTTCCATTTGGTACCTCATCGGCACTTCGTTACCACTTATCTCGCTTAGCGCTTTAAAAAGCTCATCACTTTGCGTGATGCCTACCGGAACATTAACGGTGTATTTTTTAACTCCGAACTCTTTGGATAAATACTCGGCACCTGTTACAGCAAGGTTTTTATTTTTAAGTCGACCTACTAAATTTCCTTTATTAAGGATAGGACCAAACTCAATGGATGCTTTTGCACCTCCTAATAATTTCAAGTCTTCAACAGGAGTTCCTCCATCCGGAATACGATGATAAGTATCCCACACTGGGTTATCTAAAGTCTCAGAGTAATCAGGAACCATTATATAATCAATACCAAAATCAGTAAGAATATCCTTTAACATCCTTAAATCTTCAGTAGATATAAAGCCAGGGAAGATGGCAACCTTCTCATTGGCTTCAACCTTAGTGGCAAATGTTTTGGTGATGGCTGCCACTGTCTCATGAAACCCATCCATATGCGAACCCTGATAACTTGGCGTTGATGAGTATACAAACTCGGGTATACTTTTATCATCGGCATTGGCTGCTTTGTAGTTTCGGAGTGCTTGTCCGATATCATCGCCAATTGTTTCGCTTAAGCAGGTGGTACAAACCCCCACCACCTCTGGTTTATATTGTGCTATTACATTTTGAATAGCCGCGCTGAGATTGCCTTCTCCGCCGAATATAGTTGATTCCTCACTAAAATTTGAAGAGGCAATATCAACAGGCTCCTTGTAATGACTGATTAAATATCGTCGGATGTAAGTGGCACACCCTTGTCCCCCATGAATTACAGGCACACAGCCTTTAATTCCTTTATATGCTATACTTCCGCCCAATGGCGAACACACTTTACATGCGTTACGCGTGGCTACGAAGTTTTTTCTTTCTTTTAATACTGGTATTTTGTCGGCCATCTTTTTTAAGTATCAAGATTCAAGATTCAAGTATCAAGATGATTTACAGCTTGCTTTGAAACTTGAAAGGATTAAAACTTAGAACCAAGGCTGTGTATCAAGAGATATTTACATCATGCAAATAGTCTTATGTCTTGATACTTGCTACTTGATACTACTTCTTATCTATAAACTTCCACACAGGACTACAAACCGAGGCGTATACTTCTTTGGCGAAGTTGAGCATACCAATGTATCCGGCTAATGCTTCTTTACGTTCGTGATTGTGATCGCAAAATCCTAGTCCTAACTTATAGGCTATCGGTCGTTCTTTAACGCCACCTATAAACAGATCGGCTCCCGTTTGCTTTACAAAATCGGATAGCTCATTTGGATTTGAGTCATCAACGATTACGGTTCCCTTATCACAGATTTTCTGTAACAAGTTATAATCGTCTTTATTACCCGTTTGAGACCCTACAACTACCGTTTTCATACCTAATAAACGCAGTGCTTTAACTAGGCTAATGGCTTTAAAGGCACCGCCAACGTATATGGCTGCTTTTTTTCCTTCAAGCTTTTCGCGATACGGTTGTAATGCCGGAATTAATATTGCCAACTCTTCTGAGACTAGTGCTCTGGCATTGGCCATTAATTCAGGATCGTTAAAATGTGTGGCCACTTCGTAAAGTGCATCCGACATATCTTCAATACCAAAGTAGGATACCTTTTTAAATGGTATACCGTACTGACTTTCCATTTCTTTGGCTACGTGCATCATACTACCTGAGCACTGTACCACATTTAGGGATGCTTTATGAGATCGGCGTACTTGTTGCACACGGCCATCGCCTGTAAGACAAGCAATAATCTCAACACCTATTTTTTTATAATATTCGGCCAATATCCAAAGCTCACCGGCTAAGTTAAAATCGCCCAATATATTTATACTGTATTTAGGTGGAACATAATCCTCATCGGTTCCCACCAAATTCATTAATGCATCGCAGGCTGCTTTGTAACCATCTTTTTTGGTTCCCTTAAAGCCTTCGCTCATTACAGGAAGTACTTCAACGCCTGTTTCTTTTTTTAGCTGACGCGCAACGGCCTCAACATCATCTCCAATAACACCAACAATACATGTGCTGTATATAAAAACAGCCTCGGGTTTATACGAAGCAATTAATTCTGTTAGCGCATTGTATAATTTCTTTTCTCCACCAAAAACCACATCCTTCTCACGTAAATCAGTTGAGAAACTCAAACGGTGCAACTGTGGACCAGACGACATAGCGCCTCTGATATCCCAAGTGTATGCTGCACAACCTATAGGACCATGTACAATATGTAGCGCATCTGCAATAGGATATAAAACTACCCTTGAGCCACAAAAAACACATGCTCTCTGACTTACTGAACCTGCTGCTGATTTCTTTTCACAGGCTAAATCGTGTTGGTCTTCGCCTATGGTAACAATCTGGGATGTTCTATCTTTTATATATTTTGACATAAGCGTTTAAATAGAAAGATTGATTTAATTAGACTATCAGACCTTAGTTAGAGATAAAAGACTGTGCTTAAACCTCTATTTTAAAATCTTTTATTTAAAATATGCTGCAACATATTTTATTGTGAGAGTAATTTGTATTTATAAGGAAAGATTGGCGGGGTAATTCTAATCGTTTAATTAATACTCAAAGCACATTAAATTAGAAAATATATATACCACCTATTTATTTTGAATTTCGGCGTTCCGATAATTCAACTACCCCGCTAATCTTAAGGCAACGAACATGTTCAACGCTGCCTAACCTCTGGCAAACACAAATCTTTATTTAGAATTGAGATTTTTGGATAAGAGATAATAGACTCCTCTTTATCTCTTATCACTGACATCTCATGCCTAATTATCTAGAATTACATTACTAATTCTACTTTTTCTTCTTCGCAATTTTCATCTTGATATTGCATCAATAAATCCAACATTTTTTCGAGGATGCGGATACCACCCATATAACCTAATGTTGGGAAATAAGAGTGACCTACACGATCAACAATTGGGAATCCCATTCTTAAGAAAGGAATCTTCTCATCGCGAGCGATATACTTACCATAAGTGTTACCTATTAGTAAATCAACACCCTCTTGTTTAATCCATTGGTGAATTTGGAACATATCCGCATTAGCACCATTTTTGAATTTCACTTGGTCGATTTTATCACCAAATATTTCTTTCATTCTCTTCTCGAATGATTTACCTGGAGTACCTGAAACTACATAAGCAGGAACCATATCAAGATCTAATAAGAACTCACACATAGCGAATAATTGATCTGGATCGCCAAATAAAGCAACACGCTTACCATAAAAGTATTGGTGCATATCCGTAATCATATCCACTAAACGACCACGCTCATCATTTATCGCCTCAGGAACCGAAACAGCTCCGGCTTGTGATAAAGCAGAAATAAAACGGTCAGTAGCTTTAACTCCGATAGGTAAATCCAATAAATCGAATGGTACCTTGCAAGCATTGTCTAAAGCAACGGCTGCTCCTTTTGTACCATACTCACCTAAGGCTAAAGTTTTCATGCTATCGCCCATGCTCACTAGCTCAGGAATAGTAGTTCCTCCTTTAGGATACATTTCGAACTTACCAGTCATTGGTGCATCTAATACATCAGAAGTATCAGGAGCCAATACGGTTTTAACACCCATTAAACCAGTAATTCTTTTTAACTCACGCATATCTGAAGGCTCAACCCAACCAGCTAATATATTAACCTGGCGTTTTGCCTCATCTGTTTTCATGGCAAAATACTTAACAATACCTTCTAACATATTGTGGTATCCTGTAACATGAGAACCAACGTAACTAGGAGTTGGAGCTTGTATTACGTGCTTTCCTTCTGGTACTTTACCATCGTTACGAGCCTTAGCAACAATCTGACCAAGGTCATCACCAATTGTTTCTGATAAACAAGTAGAGTGAACTGCGATAATTTCAGGATCGTATACTGAGAATATAGTACCGATAGCTTGTAAAAGGTTTGCTTGTCCACCAAATACTGAAGAACCCTCAGTAAACGATGATGTAGCAGCCATTACTGGCTCTTTATAGTGACGGGTTAAAGCTGAACGGTGATATGAACAACACCCTTGTGATCCGTGGCTATGTGGTAAACATCCGTGGATACCTAAAGCCGCATACATGGCACCTACCGGCTGACAAGTTTTAGCCGGGTTTACTGTTAGTGCCTTTCTATCTATTTCTTTTTCTGTAGTATGTCGAAGTAACATAATGAATCTTTTTAAATATTAGTAATCAGATTTAAGAATAAACCTTCTTATAGTAGCTGAAGTATTTTCCTCAAGCCGGAAGGCTCTTCATTTTTGGCTTGACCCAAAAACGAAGCAAAAAAGTCAAGACTGCCATAAAACCACTTTTTTTACTTTCGTAAAGCTTAAGTGCGGCCGGGTGATCTTCGAACAAGTTCTCAACTTCCCGGTCTTACTAAAGCTTATCTTCATTAAAAAAAGCGTTTTTCTGGAGGTCAGATCCTCACATTACAAACCTTGCAAGATTGAGAATACTAAAGCTCTGAGGTTTAAATCTTATCCCTCTAAATGACTAAGCGTTAATAGTCATGCTACCTACAATCTCTGGCTCCGATTTCCAAGGAGTATCTACTAGTTTCCATACATCGGTAACTAACATACGTTCCATTTCCTTAAAGAAGTTAATGGCTCCACCAAAGGCAGTATAAGGACCACCATAATCGTAACTATGTAGCTGCTTTAAAGGCACACCTGATTTTTGTACCACATATTTCTCTTTAATACCAGCACAGAAGATATCTGGCTTATAGAATTCAATTAATTTTTCAGTTTCATGGTGAGAAACATCATCAATTACTAATGAATTCTTTTCCATTTCTGGCATCATTCCTTCGTAATCGCTAAACTGGTAACCTTCTTTTTCAAGCTTGGCTTTTTTAGCAATTAGGTCTTCGCGCCATAATTCTTCTTTCTCTGTTTTCTCAATAGTAAGATCTTCGATATTACGAGTATCTGCATCAATCTTAATACTAGGAATCACTTTACGTCCTTCGTAGTCATCGCGGTGAGCAAACTCGTATCCTGCAGAAACAGTATGCATACCTAACTCTTTGAACAACTCTTGATAATGGTGAGCACGAGATCCACCTACAAACATCATAGCTAATTTGCCTTCTGTTTTTGGTTTAATGGCATCCATTACCACTTGTACTTTAGCAGCTTCGCGAGCAATAACTTCTTCAACTTTTGCTGTTAATTCAGCATCATCAAAGAACTCTGCCACTTTACGAAGTGTTTTTGAAGTAGCTTCAGCTCCAATAAAGTTGGCTTTGATCCACGGAATACCGTATTTCTCTTCCATCATCTCAGCAATGTAGTTGATAGAACGGTGACACATTACAATATTTAAATCAACTGTATGTGAGTACTCCATACTTTTAATGGTAGAGTTACCTGAGAAAGTAGAAATTAACTCAATACCAACTTCTTCGAACAATGCTTCTAATTCGAAAGCATCACCACCAATATTGTACTCCCCTAATAAGTTCATTTGGAACTTACCTTTACGTGGACGGTCATTTAAACCTACTACGTTTTTAAATACACCATTGTTGGCAATATGGTGACCTGCTGACTGTGATACTCCGCGGTAACCCTCACAAGAAAAACCAAAAATATTGATTCCTAATTCTTCTTTCATTTCGCGAGATACAGCGTGAACATCATCACCAATTAAACCTACCGGACAAGTTGAGAAAATACCGATTGCTTTTGGGTTAAATAAAGCATGCGCTTCGCGAACGGCTTGCTTTAATTTAATTTCACCACCAAACACAATATTCTCGTCTTGCATATCAGTAGAGAAAGAATACATGATGAAGTTATCTTCGCCCTCTGCTGCTCTGGTTTGGTTACGACGTGTTAACCAAGCATAGAAACTACATCCGATTGGTCCGTGTACTAAGTTAATGATATCTCTTGTTGGCCCTAATACCACCCCTTTACAACCTGCATAAGTACAACCACGTTGTGTAATAATTCCAGGAATAGTACGTACGTTAGCTTGAACTTCTTGATCCACTTCGGGATCGTTGGCTACCATACCTTTTTTACGCTTCTTAGCAATTTTGCTAGGGTACTTGCTAACTATATCTTCTATTAATGGAGTAGGATCTGGTAATCCTGCTGAAAAATCTTTCTTTTTAACCATGTTTTTACAATTTAACGGTTATTAATCAACTGCTTTGCTACCTGTAGTTCCTGTTCTTACCTGCACCACATCGTTAACAGGCATTACGAATATTTTACCACAGCCATGAGGCTCGCCTTGATTGGCTTCTATTATTGCATCTACAGCTGGTTGCACATACGAATCGTTTACTACAACCTCTAAAACTCTTTGTGCACGAAGTCGTGGTTCTTTTCCTAAATGCTCTAAAGCTTCAGGTCTATCGTTTTTCACTCCTTCTAGTATTTTGGCTTCCCAAAGACCTTTTCCTCGTCCGAATACTTTCCCCGATGCAGTCATCGACGTAATATCAGCGGCTAATAAGGCCTTTTTCGTTGCATTCATCTTATCGATGTTTATTATTGCCATTACTGTTTTCATAATTTCTTTTTTTGATAGATGAGTAGATAAATCCTGAATGTGAATTAAAGCTCTTTAACCCCTCTTGAGATGGTGTAAGCCTCTTCAACTGGAGTGATAAATATTTTACCATCACCAAAAGCTCCTTTTTCTCCTGAGCGAGCAGCTTCCATAAGCGTATTCACTGCAAAATCTTTATCCTCATCTTTCACAACCATTACAAGTTGTTCTTTTGGCAACTCATCGTAAGTAACATCACCAATTTTAATTCCTCGCTGCTTACCACGACCAACAACTGGTGTTTTTGTAACAGCTATGTATCCAGCTTCGAATAGAGCTTTAAGTACTGCGCTTGATTTTTCTGGACGTATAATTGCTTTTATCATTAACATAACTAAGATCTTTTTAAAAGTTTAAGAGACTAGTGGGAATTGCCTCTAATTGAAATGAATATTTAATTCTGACAGATATGAATTGACTATCGAAATAGATTAGTTTGCGATACCAAAATCGATCAATAACTTCTCTAGCTCTTCAATCTCTAAAGGATTTGGAATTACGAACATTTCATTTGAATCAATAGCTTTTGATAAAGCTCTATACTCATCAGCTTGATTGTGCTCTGGAGAAAACTCGATAACAGTTTTTCTATGAATCTCAGCTTGTTGAACCATGTTATCACGAGGTACGAAGTGAACCATTTGAGAACCTAATTTTTTAGCTAACTCCTCAATCATTTCTCTTTCGTTATCTACTTTACGTGAGTTACAAATTAATCCACCTAAACGAACAGTACCTGCTTGAGCATACTTTTGGATACCTTTACAAATGTTATTTGCAGCATACATTGCCATCATTTCACCTGATACTACAATGTAAATTTCTTCTGCTTTACCATCTCTAATTGGCATTGCGAAACCACCACAAACTACATCACCTAATACATCGTAAAAAGTATAATCTGTTTTGTATTTCTCATCCCAAGCACCTAATTGCTCTAATAGGTTGATAGAAGTAATAATACCACGACCAGCACATCCTACACCTGGTTCAGGACCACCTGACTCAACACAACGAACACCACCATAACCTGGTTTTACAACATCATCTAACTCAACATCTTCACCTTCTTCACGAAGTGTATCAAGAACCGTTTTCTGAGCTAAACCACCTAATAATAGACGTGTTGAATCTGCTTTAGGGTCACATCCTACTACTAGAATATTTTTTCCTAATTCAACTAAACCTGCTACTGTGTTTTGTGTAGTTGTACTTTTACCAATACCGCCTTTTCCGTAAATTGCTACTTTTCTCATCTCTAAATGAATTAATGGGTTTATACTAATTGTTATAATTTCATTGTCTTGTGCCAAATCTTATTTCACAAGATGTGCCACAATGAGAAAAGTCATGCTTTCGAAGCAAATGAATTATCACGTTAAGATCGCACAATCAATAACTTACACGCAAACACATTTTTTGGCACGCCTTTTTTAAGGATGTTTATTTCCTACATATATGTAGAAAGGAGTCTTTTGACGAGCACTTGTGTAGAAACACACATACAAACCTAGTAATGTGCTACTTACATACAAATCTTGCAATATCCCCTTACAATTGAGTAGGAAAAGTACGGAAATGGAGTAGCTAATTAAGCCTAAGAAAAGAGGCTATTTATAATTAAACTTCTTACTAAAGGGGATTGAATAAAAAAATAAAGTAGTTTCTAATTTAAAGATAGTGTACTCCCTCACTAAGAAATTGCATTTTACAGGTTCACTAATCCTATCATGAAGTAAAAAACGTGCAGTTTAATTTTTGTGCGGATACAAAATCAATACAATATAGGGTGCATATGCACCAAAAGCGTTATTTCCAATTCTGGGATCATATATTATATCTCAATTTTATTTATGTTTAAAATTCAATCAAATAATCTAAAAACAATCTACAATGAAAAAACTCAATTTTTTACTATTGCTTTCTGCAATTCTCATCTTCACTTTCATGAACTCTTGTACTGAAGAAGATACACCTGAACCAGACAAAACTGAACAAGATGATGGTGAACAACAAGATGATGATGGAACTAATGGTGACGATAATAAAGACGATAGAACTGAAGACAATGACGAAACTGATGATGATGACGATGATGCACAAGAACCCTTTGAACCGGTAATAATAACTATTGAAGCTGAGACAGTCGATTTAGTAGAAGACTGGAAATTAAGAACAGACATAGAAGGCTTTACTGGTGATGGCTATATTATATGGGAAGGGCCTGATTTATTTTGGAAAGGAAACCCGGGTGGTGTAGCTCAACTTTCGTATGAAATAGATGTGCCAAAAGCAGGAACATATCAGTTCAACTGGAGATCGCAAATTGGAAAGGGAGATAAGTGGGACGAACACAACGACACTTGGCTAAAGCTACCCGATGCTGATGATTTCTTTGCTCAAAGAGATGCATCAATTGTATACCCTGAAGGATCAGGAAAAACCCCCAACCCAAAGGGTGAAAATGGAAATGGATTTTTTAAGTTATATATGAATAAGACAACATGGGAATTTACAGCAGGAACTTCTGATGGAAACTTCCATTCCATATATGCTACTTTCGATGAACCTGGTAAATACACCATAATAATTGCACCAAGATCATCTTATCATGCCATAGATTCTTTCAAACTTACACTTCAGAAATAAGCTAACAGATAATATTCATGATATATAAAAACAACAAAAGCGACCCCTTGGAGTCGCTTTTGCTTTTATAAATATCTTAGTTTCTATTTCGTTTTTTCGTAGGCATACCAATAAATGGTTCCTACAAAGAAGGCTCCACCAATGATATTACCAATGGTGGCTGGTATCAGGTTTTTCACAATAAAGGTATACCAAGAAATATCAGCCCCTTCAAACATAGCTAATGGAATAAAGAACATATTAGCAATGGAGTGCTCAAATCCTAAAGCCACAAAAGTCATTACTGGCCACCAAATACCCATAATTTTTCCGCTTGTGTGTTGTGCCGACATACCCATCCACAACGCTAAACATACTAACCAATTGGCTCCGATACCTTTTAGCAATGTTTTATAAAATGGATTTGATGTTTTTGCTATCGCGATGTTTTGTGCATACTCGCCCCAAGGTTCAGTGCTAATTACTCCAGTTAAATGTGCAATAAAGTAGGCCACAAATAAACATCCCACAAAATTGCCAATATATACTAATGCCCAATTACGCAGTGGTGCATTCCAAGCTTGGCGCCCGCTTAATACATTTGGAATAAAATAGGCATTATTGCCTGTAAATAATTCTGCACCCGCCATTACTACCATCATTAGTCCAACAGGGAAAGCAGCACCTAATAAAAATTTTGAGATTCCTGGGTTTTCAGCAGCAATACCCGGAACACCACCACCTAAAAGAATGGCTAACATTGCACCAATGGCAATATAGGCTCCACCTAGGAAACTTAGTGTTAATATCTTTTTTGCGGAATAGTTGTCTTTGGCAATAGCCATTTTACTGGCAACCTCTATTATTTGAGGAGGTGTATTTAAACTCATTTGTTTGTTTATTTTCTGAGGTACTAGTTTATTTTAATCTCTTTGAAGTAAGGTGTTAGTAAATCCTTTACTTTTTCAATTTGTTCTGGTGTGTTTTCTTTGGCGTCCTTCAATTGATATTCTTCTCCTAAACTCTCCCACTTGTGAACACCCAAATGGTGGTAAGGCTGAATCTCAATTTTCTCAAGATATTGGTAATCCTTAAAGGTTTCACCAAGCTTAACGAGCTCTTCTGGATTATCGGTAATGCCTGGAATTAAAACATAGCGCAACCAAAAAGGCTTTTTCGATTTTTCGCGATGCTCCGTTAACTTTAATACATGGTCAAGTTGTTTGGCTCCTGTTAAAGCGCGATAGCCTTCTTCGTTGGTATGTTTGATATCAATCATCAACAAATCGGCATAATTATCAATCAATTCTTTGGCACTGCTATTTAACACCGAACCATTGGTATCAATATTGGTATGAATTCCTTCCGCTTTAAGCGCTTTAAAAAAGGGAATAAGTGATTTCGCTTGTAGTAAAGGCTCGCCACCCGAAACGGTAACTCCACCTAACTTACCAAAGTAGGACTTCATATTAACAGCTCGCTTTACCAATTGAATAACAGGTTGTTCCTCTGCTATTTTTCGTGATATTGTATCCGGATTATGGCAGTAAAGGCATTTTAAGTTACATCCCTGTAAAAAAACCACCATTCGAATTCCGGGTCCATCGTGTGTTCCGAATGATTCGATTGAATGTACGTTGAGCGTATCTGTATCTTTAATCATAGTAGTTTTTTTTATAGATTTATTTCTGATCTATTGGCGCTTCGCCCAAACCCGACTTACTTTTTTTTCTTGATGAAAAAAACTAAGGAAAAAACATCAAGGCTACTTTTTAAATTACTTTCTTATTTTAATAAAGCTTAAGTGCGGCTGGGTGATCTTCGAGCGCAGCTCTCAGCTTCCCAGTCCTACTAAAGCTTTCTTAAAAACAAAAGCTATTTAAAAAAAGGCCACCTTATCGTGGCGCCTACAAAATTTCATAATACAGTAAGACCTGTTGATTCGAAAATCAACAGGTCATTATATGTTTATTATACTCTATTCAATGTTTATTACATAGAATCGTGGAACGAACGAGATAATACCTCTTGTTGCTGTTCGCGAGATAAACGGATGAAGTTTACTGCGTAACCCGAAACACGGATTGTTAACTGAGGATACTCTTCTGGATGCGCCATAGCGTCTTCTAATAACTCGCGGTTTAATACATTCACGTTAAGGTGCTGTGCATTTTTACCGAAGTAACCATCTAAAGCAGCCACTAAGTTATTGATACGATCTTCTTCGTTTGAACCTAAAGATTTAGGAACAATGGAGAAAGTATTTGAAATACCATCTTGAGAATCTTCGTACTTAATTTTAGCTACTGAGTTTAATGATGCAATAGCACCGTGTGTATCACGTCCGTGCATTGGGTTTGCTCCAGGAGCAAATGCAATACCTTTAGCTCTACCATCAGGTGTAGCACCCGTTTTTTTACCGTATGATACGTTCGATGTAATTGTAAGAACTGATAATGTTGGGTTAGCACCTTTGTAAACAGCTAATTTTTTAAGCTCATCGCTAAAGTGACCAACAATATCACGTGCAATAATATCAACACGGTCATCATCGTTACCATATTTAGGAAAATCACCTTCAATTTGGAAATCAACAGTTAAACCATCTTCATTACGAACAGGCTTCACTTTTGCGTGCTTAATTGCAGATAATGAATCGGCAACAATTGACAAACCAGCGATACCATAAGCCAAGTTAATTCTTGGATTAGTATCAATTAATGCCATTTGTGCTTTTTCGTAGTAATACTTATCGTGCATGTAGTGGATGATGTTCATCGACTCATTGTAAACACGAGCTACTTCTTTCATGGCAACATTAAAGTTAGCCATTACTTTATCGTAATCTAAATACTCATCTTCAGTTAACGATGGTACACCATCAATCATTTGTGTACCCGTGTTCTCACACTTACCTGAGTTAAGCGCTAATAAAAGCGTTTTAGCTAAGTTAGTTCGAGCACCAAAGAATTGGATATGCTTTCCTAACTCTTGGAAAGATACACAACAAGCAATACCATAATCATCGCTATCGCGATTACAACGCATTAAGTCGTCATTCTCGTATTGGATAGATGAAGTATCAATAGAAACTTTAGCACAATAATCTTTAAATCCTTGAGGAAGACTATTTGACCAAAGAATAGTAATATTTGGCTCAGGAGATGGTCCTAAGTTATAAAGCGTGTTTAAGAAACGGAATGAAGTTTTAGTTACTTTACTACGTCCGTCAACTAACATACCACCAATTGACTCAGTTACCCAAGTTGGATCACCGGCAAAAATTTGCTCGTATGCTTCCATTCTTAAGTGACGAACCATACGTAATTTCATTACGAATTGATCGATATACTCTTGCGCTTCTTCTTCAGAAATAATACCAGCTTCAACATCTCGGTTGATGTAGATATCAAGGAATGAAGAAACACTACCCAATGACATTGCTGCACCATCTTGCTCTTTTACAGCAGCAAGATAAGCCATGTAAGTCCACTGTACAGCTTCTTGACCATTTTCAGCAGGACGAGATAAGTCTAAACCATACTCGTTACCCATTTCAATCATTTGAGCTAATGATCTTAACTGCTCAGTTACTTCTTCGCGTAAACGAATAGTAGCATCAGTCATAGGACCAGTGATTGCCTCAAGGTCTGCTTTTTTGGTTTCAATTAAAGTATTGATACCGTATAAAGCAACACGACGGTAATCACCAATTATTCTACCACGAGCATAATTATCTGGCAAACCAGTTAAAAATCCTAGTGATCTAAATTTTCTAATTTCAGAAGTATAAGCATCAAATACACCATCGTTATGAGTTTTAGTATATTTAGAAAATGCTTCAGTAACCATAGCAGATGGTTTTAAGCCATGCTCAGAAAGTGCTTTCTGAACCACTTTAAATCCACCGTAAGGTTTCATAGATCTTTTCAGTAATTCATCAGTTTGTAAACCAACAATTACTTCATTGTCTTTATCAATATATCCAGCGGGAAATGCATTTACAGTAGAAACTCTTTCTGTGTCTACACCTAGTAAACCATTATTATCACGCTCTTTTTTAAGAGCCGCTAAACAAATGTCCCAAAGTTTTTGGGTCTTCTTGCTAGCTCCTTTTAGGAAAGAATGATCTCCAGTATAAGGATTGATGTTTAACTTAACAAAGTCTCTTACATCGATGGCTTTATTCCAATTTCCTTCTTTGAACTTTTGTAATTCCATAAGTGATATCTAAATTTTGTGCAAAAGTACTGCTTATTATTGGTTTGTGAAATCCCAACTTGTTGTGATTGTGCTTAATAATAAAGGACTTCTGAGTGTTTTATTTTGTATTTTTATGTCTTTCAGGCAGTTTAGGTAGGCAAATACCTAAATGTGAATAAAGGTTAAAATTTAAAAAACATGTTTTATAAAAGGATTTATTACTTGTTAAAGTACATTTGAAGTTATAATATAAAAGCGCACCTACCCTTATCTGAAGCTAATTCATGTTCTTTTTTTCAATATTTGAAAGTTTTTTAAGGAGTTTTTTTTCTTCTAATTCTTGCTCATAATCTTTAACAAAAGTGCTAATCAGAATTTTCAATTCTTCAAGGTCTATAGAGGATAGTACCATTTTTATACTTGTTCGAGGAAAAGGAATTTGTATTTTCTTTATATAGGAGTTGTTCCTGAATTTATCTTCTTCCTTAAAAGCATTAATCTGATTTATATAACTCTTAAAATCTTTAACGATATCTAGATTTGAGAAATCCATACTGAATTGATTAAACTCAAAATGAATTTTACTACAATTGCTACAAGTAAAAATATGTCCATGAAGTGTTTTAATATCCATAAAAATATATTTTTAAGGATAACAACTAGATAATCATATAGTTTAAGGATAAATCCTGCTTAACCACTATGTTTTTAAAAGAAAAAGGCTTCCTCAAATTAATGAAGAAGCCTAAATATTTTATTACACCTTGTAAGCACTTAGATCATAGGCTCGCAAATAGTCTCAATTTTATTTCTATCGTTCAAATATTTTGTATAATCCGTAACAAACTCAATACGAGTTTCAATGGTTTTATTCATATCTCCGGTTAAACCAATAACTACTTCTGATATTTCACGAACACCGCCATTACCTCCAGCACTTCCTGTTCGATAATCACAGCTCTTATTATCTACCAAAAATTGATTGAATAGGGGGTTTGCTTTTCTGTTTATTTGAAAAGCAACACCACAGCTACGTGCCAATTCAACATCCAAAATATCATCAAAAACAAAAGCAATTTCATCGGGTTCCAAGTTATAGTCATTACAGATACGCTTTAAAGCTTTGACTTTAAATTTACATTGATGAAATACAGCATTCATTCGTTCGCGCTTTGCCAAAAACTGTGCAATACGGTTTTCTTCGCCAGTTACCACAAAAGTATGTGGCAATACGCCATTATTAAGCCAGTAATTCAGTTTAACCATATTAATACCCATGGCATCAATCTCAGAGAAGTTACTACCCTCATCACTTACTTTTGAACCATTGTTAAAAACACCATCCCAATCAAAAATGAATGCTTTTACCTTCTTAAGCTTTTCTTGTAATTCATCCACTGGAGTGATGAATGTGCCTCCGATATTTTCGAACTGTTGTTGTATAGTCATGCTAATGATGCTTTAGATATATGATTTAAAATAAGAGACTATATGCTTATACAATATAGCTCCAATACAAAATCTACAAAGGTTTACTTACTTAATGTTTTTACGTATTCGTTGGCTTTTATAAGATCTTCCTCTGTGTCTATACACATGGTTTCATCATTTTCGGTTACAACACAACGTACTGGAATTCCGTTTTCAATCCAACGCAATTGCTCAAGCGATTCTGCCAACTCTAAAGAAGAGGGCTTGAGCTTCACAATTTTTTTAAGCGCATCGATATGATAAGCATAAATACCCAAATGCAAATAAAAATCGTGATGTTTTAACCATTCAGACTGTACGTGGTTACGGATAAAAGGAATAGGAGAACGACTAAATAATATGGCATCGTTCTTTTCGTTTAAAATTACTTTGGCTTCACCAATATCAGTAACCTGATCAATTGAGTCGGCCTTTTTAATTAAAGTAGCCAACTGAACTGTTTTATCCTCAAAAGCTTGTTTAATATCAACCAACTGTTGCGCCTCAAAAAACGGTTCATCACCCTGAATATTAATGACTACATCAACTTTTAATCCATATTTTAATTCGATAGCTTCAGCAGCTTCAGCACATCTATCGGTACCACTTTGATGATCTTCAGCTGTCATTACCGCTTTACCTCCAAAAGCTTCAACGGCATCAATTATTCGTTGATCATCTGTAGCCACAAAAACATCGTCTAAACCCTTTTTACAGTTTTCGTATACCCATTGTACCATTGACTTATCGCCGATTAAGGCTAATGGTTTACCAGGCAAACGACTTGATGCATATCTACTAGGAATAATTCCAACTATATTCATAATACTAGTTAATTAGTTTAAAGACAGAAGGCAGAAGCGATTATACACTTCTGCCTTCATTCTTCAGGCTTTAGCCTAATTTATTACATTTTACGGAATAAATCCTTAATCATATCTTTGGTAATATGCTTTTCCCACTCAGGACCAAAAGCATTATTCCACATATGCTCAAGTGCCCAACTTACTTCAACCATTTGGTCTAATTCAGTTTCGGTACACTCTTTTGTTATTCCTTCAGGAATGGTAACACCATGAAGTGTTTGCATTTCCTTAAACTCTTTATATTCGTTTGGATAATATTTCTCCAATTGATTGAAAACAATACAATTTCCAACACCATGATGTACTTTTAATACAACAGCTAAACCGTACGATAAAGCATGGCAAACACCAACCTGAGCATAAGTAATACTATTACCGCCCATAATTGAAGCTACCATCATTTTTTCATCTGCCACCAAACGATCCATATCTTTGTTTAAGAAAACTTCTTTACAAAGCTCGTTCGATTTTTCAGCAAATGCTTTACCCATCTCGGTAATCCAAGTTCCGTTTAACGATTCTGCATTATGAATATAACAATCCATACCTGTATAAAAGCGCTGGTTTGTTGGAACAGAAGCTAAAATTTCAGGATCAAAAACTACTTCGTTTGGAATGGTATAATCACATTTGATACCTAATTTCTTTTCAGGTCCACTTAAAACAGCCGTCATTGAAACCTCAGCACCTGTACCAGAAACTGTTGGTACACAGATGGTGTATATACCTTCGTTTTTGATTAAATCTAAACCTTGAAAATCAGCCGAATCACCAGGATTGGTTACCATTAAGCCTACAGCTTTGGCATAATCCATAGTAGTTCCACCACCAATACCAACAATGGTTGCAGGTAAATTAGAGTCGTGTGCTAAAATTAAATCGCGGTACGAATTAACAAATGTAGTTTTTGGCTCCTCTGATGTATCAATCCAAATAATTAAATCATCTTCAGTAGATGGGATCTTACTCATCAAAGGTTTTCCACTAAAATAATTATCGATAATAAAAACCGACCAATTATTCTTTTCGTTTTTTTGCTTATCAATAAGTTCACCCAAGTGGTTGATACTTCCTTTACCGAAAGCATATTTACCTGGATTTACAAAACTTCTAAAATCGTATAACATCTCAATATAAATTGATGATTAACCTAAAACTTTATCAAATGCGTTACAAATGGCTCTTAATTGCTCCTCAGTATAAAGAACTTTAATCTGAATAGATACTAATCGTCCTACAACATCTGTTGATTGTGGCATCTCTAAAGAAGCATAATCAGGTGTGTTTTTGTTCGATTGCATAGCCACCTTTCCTGCAAATTTATTTTGCTTTAAGTGAGTCCAGTTTTTAATAAAGTGATAATTATTGTGGTACCAGTATGCTGAAGGAACACCTTCTGCAGCTAATTCACCAGCTACCTTTTCAGCTTCTTCTTGCGTTGGTAAAAAGATATTTAAGAATGTAGCCGAATCACCATCTTCATCAGGAAGTGGATGTAAAGTTACTTTAGAAAACTTAGAGATATAATCTTTTAGAACTTTTTTGTTTCTACGCTGATTCTCAAGTATCGTATCAATTTTACGGAATTGCGCTAAACCAACGGCTGCATGTAATTCACTAATACGATAATTAGTACCCATTATTGGATGCTCCTCAGCACCACGGTTATCTCCAATATGGCTATGTCCATGATCACTCCACATGTGAGCTGTGTTATAAACATCTTCATCGTTAGTGATAACAGCTCCACCTTCTCCTGCTGTAATTAATTTAAAAAAGTCGAAAGAGTAACAAGCTACTTTACCAAAAGTACCTAACATACGACCTTTAAAAGAACCACCTAAAGCTTGCGCTGTATCTTCAATTAAGATTAAGTTATGCTTTTCACAAACCGCAACAATCTCATCAATTTGAGCCATTGAACCTAACATATGGATAAGCATTACAGCTTTTGTGCGAGGTGTAATGGCATCTTCAATACCCTTTGCTGTTAAACAAAGTGTTTCGTCTATTTCACCGAATACAGGAACTGCACCACAGTTAATTACTGCCTCAACAGGGGCAATAAAAGTAAATGGAGGACAAATTACTTCGTCTTCAGCACCAATACCTACAGCGGCTAAAGAAACAGCATCGGCAGCAGTACCACTTGATGTTAAATGGCAATATTTTGAGCCATGAAATTCTGCAAATTCTTTCTCTAGAGTTTTAGCTTTCCATACGCCATTTCTATCAGCATCGTGGTTATAGCGAAATAGAACTCCATTATCGAGAACGTCTAAAATTTGTTCGCGTTCTTCTTTACCAAATAATTCTGTACCCGGCATAATATATATTGTTTAATTATGATTCAAAAATGGTGTTATGCGCAACAACCATTGATTACTCAATGGTTGCTGGTATAAGATTTCGTTTATCAATGTAAACGAGAATAAGAGCTAATAATTACAATACCTCTAATTTAACAAGGTCTTGAATATCTAACATACCTACTGGTTTGTTTGCAGATACAGCAATTAAGTTATCAACTTCTTTAGCTTTAAATAAATCAACAGCTACATTAAGCTTATCTTCAATATCAACAACTAAAGGTGCTTTCATTTCAAAGTCAGACATTTTCATTGAAAGTACTTTTTCACCTTGCTCAGTCATGCCTCTACGTAAATCACCATCAGTGAAAATACCCGCTAAATTGCCTTGAGCATCTACAACCGAAACAGCTCCTGTTCCAAACTTCGACATTTCAACAGTAGCATCAGTTACTTTGCAATCTAAAGTAACGGTAGGATTCTTTTGGCTAACAGCCTCTCCAACTTTCATAGTCATCTGACGAGTATGGTTCACAAATTGTTGTGTTCCTAAATCAGTAAAACTATTGTTGTTTAAGTTTTTCATGATCTTCCATGGAATAGTGATGTTTTGAACACCTAATTCCAAAGCATTGTTGATGTGCTCAGGGTAACGAACTGAAGAGAACATGATTTTTGAATCATATCCGTACTGCTCTACTAAACCTACACATTTGTCAACTAATGATAAAGCATCATAACCTTGATCTTGCATACGACCCACTAATACACAAACGTAAGTTGCTCCTGCAGCCATAGCCATATAAGCTTGTTGCAAGTTATATACCAAGTGGATGTTTACCAACATATCTTCGTCGCGAAGCATTTTACATGCTTTAACCGCTTCTAAAGATGCTGGGATTTTAAATACGGTTTTCTTTTTATCTAAACCTAAAGCCAATAAACGTTTTGCTTCTGCAACAACTTCTTCAGCAGTGTCTCCTAATGCTTCAATCATAAGCACAGGAACCATTTTTGATAATTTTACAATGGCAGCATCGATATCTGTGATACCATGACGGTGCATGAATGTTGGTGTTGTTGTTAAACCATCGATAAAACCTAATTTAAAAGCTTCTTCGATTTCGTTAATATCGGCCGAATCAAGATATAATTCCATAACTATATTTGTATAATATGATGTTTCTTATTTGATTATCTGTATTGTTTTTCAATATTATGAAGTTCAATTAATGGCTTCATAAACTCCTCAAGCTGATCTAAAGGATATTGACTTGCTGCATCGCATAAAGCTTTTGCAGGCTCAGGGTGTGCCTCAATGAAAATACCATCGATACCAGCAGCTACACCTGCACGTGCAATTGGCCCTAGATATTGACGTGTTCCACCATTCGGATCAGAACTAGGAATACCATATCTACGGATACAATGTGTAATATCAAAAATAACAGGATAACCTGTTTGATTTAATTCATAAAAACTTCTTGGGTCAACAATTAAATCATTGTATCCAAAAGTATATCCACGCTCAGTAAGCATAATTTGCTTGTTACCAAAACTTTCTACTTTCTGAACTGGTTTTATCATGTTTTCAGGAGCTAAAAACTGGCCATGCTTAATGTTAATTGGCTTTTGTGTTTTTGCAGCCTCCGATACCAATGAAGTTTGCATACATAAATAAGCTGGTATCTGAATAACATCTAATACATCAGCAGCAGCTTTAATTTCTGTAGCTTGGTGAACGTCGGAAATAACCGGTACGTCAAATTCGTTTTTGATTTTATCCAAAGTTTTTAAACCTTCCTGCAAACCAGGACCATGGTAAAACTCAACTGAACTACGGTTATCTTTAATATATGATGATTTAAAAATGAAAGGAAGATTTAATCTTTCTGCCATTTCTTTTAACTTCTCAGCTGTTTTCATCATGATTGATTCATCCTCAACCACACATGGGCCTGAGATTAAAAACAACTGATCTTTGCCAAAGCTTTGTTGGCCAATATTAATATTTTTCATTTTTATAAATGAGATTTTTTAAAACTCCATTTCACTAGGTTTGTTTTATTCGAATTAAAACGCACCCATTAATCTGCAAAAGTACTAAAATGTTTAGTTAAAACATTGACCTTTACCCATAATCATTTATTATTGCGCAGTACTATAGTGAACAATTTGTACTACTCACTATCGAAGCGGGGCAAAAGTAAAAATTATTAGCCTAAAACATACCGATTTGGTAATTGCTTTTTATTTTCTCATTACTAGACAATCATATTAATATTAATACGTATTTATTTTTTAATATTTTTTAGCGACTCGTACCATAGACTATTATCACAGAAACAAAATTAAGATTACTACCTTTGCGCTTTATAAAAAAGATTCTAAATGTTTGATGTTTCTTCTGTTGATTTACCCGTTGTTGAAATTGTTGATGAGGTAAAAGATAATCTGCAAAATAAAAATGTACTTATTGTTAACGCCCCTCCTGGAGCCGGCAAAAGCACATTACTTCCCTTGGCTTTAATGCACGAAGATTGGTTGGGTGATAAGAAAATTATCATGCTTGAACCACGAAGATTGGCCGCTAAAACAATTGCTATGCGGATGGCCGATTTGTTAGGAGAATCTATTGGAGAAAGCATAGGTTACAGAATTAGATTTGAAAATAAAGTAAGCAAAAACACCAAAATAGAAGTTGTAACCGAAGGGATATTAACTCGAATGTTACAAAGTGATAATGCCCTTGAGGAAGTGGGCATGGTTATTTTTGATGAGTTTCATGAACGCAGTTTATTTGCCGATGTGGCATTGGCTTTAACCAGAGAGTGTCAGCAGGTATTGCGCGAAGATCTGCGCATCTTAATTATGTCGGCTACTTTGGATGTGCCTATGTTAGCTGAAAAGCTTGACTCTAAGGTTGTTATAAGTCAAGGTCGTCAATATCCAGTTGAGATAAAGAATATTGGTGATACAGACATTACCTTATTGCCTGAATCGATGGCACAAGTTGTGGTTGATGCCATAAAAAATGACGATGGAGATATATTGGTTTTTCTTCCTGGCGAAGGAGAAATAAGAAAGTGCGAAGGCATTCTGCGCAACACATTAAGCAGAGACATACAAATTCATCCCCTTTTTGGGATGCTAAACCCGGGAAAGCAGTTTGCTGCAATTATGCCCGATAGGCAAGGCAGACGCAAAGTTGTGCTGGCCACTTCAATCGCAGAAACTAGTTTAACCATTGAAGGTGTTAAAGTTGTGGTAGATTGTGGTTTTGGACGAACCATGCAATTTGATACAGCCACTGGTTTATCGCGATTGGTAACTGTTGAAATCACCAAAGATGCCGCTGACCAAAGAGCTGGAAGGGCCGGGCGTTTAGGACCAGGGAAGTGTTATCGCATGTGGAGCAAAGCAACGGATCTCCGCTTAAGAGCACATCGTATCCCAGAAATTCAGCAAGCCGATTTAACTTCATTGGTTCTAGAAATGGCCGTATGGGGTGTTGATAATATTGAAGAATTAGTTTGGTTAACACCTCCTCCTGCAACAGCAGTTAAGCAGGCAAGCGAATTATTACATCAGCTCGAGGCTATTGAGGATGGAACGATAACAGCTCACGGAAAAGAAATTAACAAATTACCTTGTCACCCGCGCATAGCGCATATGCTTTTAATGGCCGAAGATGAAGGGCTTTCAGAATTGGCTACCGACATTGCAGCTTTACTTGAGGAGCGCGATCCTTTAGAACGCGGAACTGGTATTGATATCAATTTGCGCATTGAAGCTTTACGTAAAAATAGAAAAGGTACTTTGAGTAATCGCAAATTGCAGCGCATAGAAAAAGTAGCACAGCAATATCGGAAGATGCTAAAACTAGAGGCTGATAATTCTGCGCCTGATGAATTTGAGACTGGCTTACTATTGGTACACGCCTACCCAGAACGTATTGCCTTTGCCAAACCTGGCAACAATGCTCAGTTTAAAATGGCCAATGGAGCCATTGCTGCTGCCGGACACAAAGATGAATTGGCACATGAACCATGGTTAGCGGTTGCGCATGTAAATATGCGCGATAACATGGGGAAGATATTTTTAGCATCGGCTTTAAATCCAAAGGATTTAGCTAGTATGGTTAAAGAAAAAGATTTGGTAGAATGGGATACCAAACGAGGTGGTTTTAAGGCAATGCGTAATACTTGTATTGGTCAAATTATTTTGCAAAGTAAACCTTTACAGGACTACGATAGATCACAAAAGGCAGACGCCATTGCAAAGGCCATTTCTAAAGAAGGCGCACATTTATTAAACTTCACTCCCGAAATTCAACAATGGCAAAACAGAGTAATAAGCCTTCGCATTTGGAACAAGGATAAAATCTGGCCCGATGTGAGTACTGAGAACTTATTAAAAACCACGCATAAATGGTTGGCTCCGTATTTAGAGAATATTAAAAAACCAGAGGATTTAAAAAAGATAAATTTAAAAGAGGTATTACAGCATAACCTCGATTACGATTTACAACAAAAGCTTGATAAAATAGCTCCAGAAACCATTAAGGTACCCACTGGATCGAACATAAAAATAAAATATGGAAGTAAAGGTGAAGCGCCTATTTTAGCCGTTCGCTTGCAAGAGGTATTTGGCTTACAACAAACGCCAACAGTTAATAATGGTGCTGTGAATATGCTAATGCATTTGTTATCACCAGGATATAAACCCGTGCAGATAACTGGTGATTTGGCAAGCTTTTGGAGCAATGCTTATTTTGAAGTAAAAAAGGAATTGAAGTCACGCTACCCAAAGCATCAATGGCCTGATAATCCTTTAGAGGCTAAGCCTGTAAGAAAATAATAATTAGGCAAGTGGACGAATACCCATAACCAAAATATCGTCTACTTGCTCAACATCACCCATCCAATCTTCAAACTGTTTGTGTAAAATAGCCTTCTGATTATCAAAAGGAAGCCCATATATCGTTAATAATAAATGCCTAAATCGACGGTATTTAAATTTCTTACCTTCTTCTCCTCCAAACTGATCTGCATAGCCATCAGAAAATAAATAAATAACATCTTTTTCTTTTAAGTCAATTTGATGACAAGTATATGCAATGCCAATTTCTTCAGGGTGACCTATTGGAATTCGATCTCCCTTATAGGTAATAATTTCATCCTCTCTAACCAAGTACAACGGACTCATCGCGCCTGCAAAAGAAATCTGTTTTTTACTCTTGTTAATAACGCATAGTGCGATATCCATACCATCATTTACTTGCATATCATCAGATTGACTATGCTTTTTAAAGGTATTGTTAACTTCTTTATTGAGAATATTTAGTATTTGATCAGGTGTACTATCTGGATAAACATTTACAATATTTCGGAGCATATTATTGGCTATAATTGATAAAAAAGCACCTGGAACACCATGCCCTGTACAATCAACAGAAGCAACATAAATTAAATCGTTTTCATTATGCAGCCAATAAAAGTCACCACTAACAACATCTTTTGGTCTATAGTAAACAAAAGAATCTTTTAAGGAAGAAAGAAACTCATTTCTTGAAGGAAGAATAGATTCTTGAATACGCTTTGCATAATGAATACTATCTGTTAGGTGTTGATTCATTTGAGATAACACCTCTTTCTGAGCCTCTACATTCTCCTTACCTACCGTTCTATTTTCTAGAGCTTTATACGCCCTTTTATATTTGCGTAACCTATAATTAATTACAATTTGAATTAAGAATACGAATGCGATTAAGTAAAAAGCATAGGCATAACTTGTTAACCAAATTGGCGATATCACCGTAATAGATAATTCAGTAGGCTCTTTACTCCAAACTAAATCATTGTTTGAACCACGAACTAAAAGTCTGTATTTTCCTGGCGGGATATTAGAAATATTAATTTCTCTTTTATCTGTTATTGGTCGCCAATCTTCATCAAAACCCTCGAGAAAAACTTGAAATTTATTCTTTGTAGGATTCGTAAACTCAAGAGCTGCAAGTTGTATAGACAATATTGATCCCCTCCTATATTTTATTGAAATCTCTTCATCAATATTATGGTATTTTTCCACTCGCCTACCTTTATGATAAACATTAACAGCTCCTACTCTAACTATTGGTTCATGTCTATTAAACCTTAATGAATCAGGCTGAACGTAACAAAGTCCATTCATTCCCCCAAAGTAAATAGTCCGATCCTCCCCAGTAACAATGGCACCTTTATTAAAGATATAACCTGGCAACCCTTCTGAAGTATCAAAATTTAAAATTTTTCCCTTAGCATCAATCCTTGAGATACCTTTATTTGTGCTAAGCCAAAGGTTATCGTTTTTGTCAAACTCCATGGCCTTGATAAAATCGTTTGACAAGCCATCTTGCTCAAAGAAGCTAACTACAGTACTGTCTGATTTATTATATTTGAGTAATCCTGAACTTGTACCGAACCATATATTATCATTTTTGTCTTCAATAATCGATAGCACATAGGTATTATCTAATTCATTTGCATCAATATTACTAGGTACGATACGATCAAAGCGACTCATATCATCAGTATTATTAATGTCTATACAATTAATGCCTTGACTGGTTCCGAGCCAGAGGATTTTATTGTCATCTTCATAAAGATCTATAATTTCATCACTACACAGATTAGACTGACCAATTCTATCTGAAAAATAATTATAAATATGCTCATTTTCATACTTATATAAGCCAAATTGAGTAGCAAACCAAATCGCTCCATTAGAATCCTCAAGAATATCATTCACTTGATTATCCTTTAAAAGAGATAATAATTTCTTATCATTTGTACTTAAAAAGTCGATAATGGAATTGCTTTTTCTGGAATAAATAAAGACCCCAACTTCAGTCCCTAACCAAATATTACCTAATGAATCCTCGTATATGGCAAGCACAACATCTTTATTTACCTCATTAAGTGCTTTATCAACAGCTATGTTATTAAATTCACCACTCAACAAATTAATTGTAGTAATACCCTTGCCTCCTGTACCTAACCACAACAAACCATCCCTGTCACTATAAATACTTTTAATATCATAATTACTAAGCTTCTTTAAACCATCACTTTTCTCACATAGACTTTTGAATTTTCTTTGTTTAAAATCAACTTTTATCAACCCATTTCTAGTTGTTCCTACCCATAATAAGCCCGAATTATCTTCAATAACAGACGTAACTTCTAATCCACTGCATATTTCATTTGTCACATATGGATTTGAATTATAAGAATACAAATACTTATCATGATCATAGTCAAGCAAATAAAGACCCGAATTTGTTCCAACCCAAACATCATCATTAGACCTTTGGATTATTGCATTAACAATACTTTTTGGTCCTTCTGGCGTTTTAATCTTATAGCTATAAGATTCTCCATTGTCGGCAAATTTCAAATGATGCAAACCATTACCAGTGGCAATAATAAAACTTTTGTCTTTTAATTCTTTGAAGAATGTAGCGGTACTAGAGTCAAAATCTTCGTTATCTACGATAGGAATTGTTTTATTTAAGAAACTTTCGCTAGTTAAATCAAACCTAAGAAGTCCGCCTGAAGAGCCTATCCAGATATTACTGTTATTATGAAAATGTAGTAATGATTTTAACTTACTAGAGCTAAATAAATTATTTGAAGGTATATCGTAGGATTCAATATTCTTTGTTGTAGTATTTAATGAGACCAAATAATTATCTGTTTTAAACCATATGATGGAATCTGATTGGTTACATAAGCCATAAATATTATTTTCTGGTATATATCTATCAAAGTTTACATATGAGTTAAACCTCTGAAAAGAACCTTTCTTACGGTTCCACATGTTAAGGCCGTTATTTAGTGTTCCAACCCAAATATTACCATTAAAATCTTCGGAAATACATCTAATGAAGTTACCTGATATAGAACGTTTGATATTTTTATTATTACGAAACTTAGTAAACTGACGACCATTATACCTATTTAAACCATCGTTTGTCCCTACCCAAATATAACCCCTCGAATCTTGGCAAATATCAGTAATGCTATTACCCGATAACCCATCTTTAATTGTAAAAAAAGTACAATCCGGTTTCTCAATATTCACTCCTACTAATTTGCTCGTGAGGAGGATGAATAAGGATAATAACAGGTACTTCTTTATCAGAAAAAAAATGGAGTGGATTCGATAATACATGTCGACTAAAATAATCATTTGTTTATCAAATACAATCACAAATAAAGAAAACTAAATAAGTAAAGGATTGTAATAATTGTTCTAAGAAAAGAACAAGGGGGAGAACTACTTAATCCTAATATATATAAATAAAAAAGGCCACCATAATTTTGGCGACCTCTATATTGTTACTTTTTTACTTGATCTTCAAACCATTGTAGGTTTTGTGATTTTGGCCGCTCAATTGGCAAACCATACAATCTATCCCATATTAACTGGGTCAATACTCCCAGCGAGCGAGATACCCCAAATAGAACAGTATAAATACGATATTCATCAATACCGAAACTTGTAAGTAGAGAACCTGATATGGCATCGACATTAGGCCAAGGATTCTGAACTTTCCCAGTTGATTTTAATACTTCAGGAACAACATTATAAATTTTATTCGCAAGTTTTATATATGGTGCATCGGGTATATACTTATTGGCAAAGTCGAGTTGAACCTGAAACCTTGGATCTGTTTTACGCAAAACAGCATGGCCATAACCTGGTATTACTTGTCCCTTAGCGATAGTTTCTTCAGCATACTTTTTAATTTGCTCTTCTGAAGGATCATCAGTTCCTATTTCTCTTTTTAATTTATTCAGCCAGTGCATCACATCTTGATTTGCCATTCCATGCAATGGACCAGCCAGACCATTCATTCCCGCGGCAAAACTATAGTATGGATTTGAAAGTGCTGAACCTACTAGGTGAGTTGCATGAGCTGAAACATTCCCACCCTCATGATCAGAATGTATTACCATATATAAGCGCATCAACCTTTTGGCCTCCTCGCTACTATGCCCCATCATATGTGCAAGGTTACCTGCCCAATCAAGACTAGGATCTGCAGCAATATGATTACCATTATGGAATACTCTTCTATATATATAAGCAGCAATAACAGGCAAACGAGCAATCAAATCCATTACTCCTTCATACATTGGATCCCAATAATCCTTTTTATCCATGCCGGTTAAATGTGCCTTTCTAAACTGTGATTCTGTCGACATCGCTAAAATTGCGTTGTTAAACTGAATCATTGGATGGGCATCTATTGGTAGAGCCTCAATAACATTAAAAACATGAGATGGTATAGATTGAGCCCTTTGTGCCCACTGATTACTTACATATTTTACATCTTCATTTGTAGGGAGCTCTCCGGTTAACATCAAATAGAAAATTCCTTCAGGTAAAGGTTCTCCATCTTCATGTATACGCGGAAGTTTCTCTTTTAGTTCATTTATTGAATACCCTCTAAATCTAATTCCCTCTTCTGGATCAAGTTTTGAAGTACAAGTAAGTAAACCTACAATACCTTTCATTCCAGTTAAAACTTGGCCCATAGTAATCTCTTGAATCACCGTATCACCATGTTCCTTTACTAATTTCCGTACGGTTTCAACCTCAGGAGTTGCAATATCTAATAACTTTTTCTTCAAATAATCCATAGAATTCTTTTTGGTGCTATTATCTGGGTATTTATATAACCTTTATCACCACATTAAACGCAAAAACATGACTTTTGTTCTGAAAAAAAGCAACAAAAAAAGGCCACTCTATTGAGTGGCCTCCAAATTAGTTTTATGTACTAATTATGCTTTTTTGATAGCTTTATAACCGTAAACAGCTTTAGAACCTAATTCTTCTTCAATACGAAGTAATTGGTTATACTTAGCCATTCTATCAGAACGACTTAAAGAACCTGTTTTGATTTGTCCTGAGTTAGTTGCAACAGCAATATCAGCAATAGTTGAATCCTCAGTTTCACCTGAACGGTGAGAAGTTACTGAAGTATAGCCAGCTCTATGAGCCATTTCAATTGCATTTAAAGTTTCTGTTAAAGAACCGATTTGGTTTACTTTAATAAGAATTGAGTTAGCTGCTCCTAATTCGATACCTTTTTTAAGGTAATCAACGTTTGTTACAAATAAGTCATCACCAACGATTTGGCATTTATCACCAATTTTGTTGTTTAATGCAACCCATCCGTCCCAGTCATTCTCATCCATTCCATCTTCGATAGAATCAATAGGAAATTTAGCAACTAATTCAGCTAAATAAGCAGCTTGCTCTTCTGAATTACGCTTAACACCATTTGGCTCGAAAATACTATAATCATAGAATCCATCTTTGAAGAACTCTGAAGAAGCACAATCCATAGCAATAGAGATATCACCACCGTCTTCTGCACGACCTGCTTTATAACCAGCGTTATCAATAGCAGTTAAGATACAGTCAATAGCCTCTTCTGTGCCACCTAACATAGGAGCGAAACCACCTTCATCACCTACAGCAGTAGATAAACCTTTTCCTTTAAGAACTTTAGCAAGTGCATGGAATACCTCTGCCCCCATACGTAAACCTTCTTTGAAGCTAGCAGCACCAATTGGACGAATCATAAACTCTTGGAATGCGATAGTAGCATCAGAGTGAGATCCACCATTAATGATGTTCATCATAGGTACAGGAAGCGTACAAGCATTTGTACCACCAATATAACGATATAATGGCATTTCGCAGTACTCTGCTGCAGCTTTAGCTGTTGCTAAAGAAACACCTAAGATTGCGTTAGCTCCTAATTTGCTTTTAGTTGAAGTACCATCTAAGTCAAGCATTTTGTTATCAATACCAACTTGGTCAGTTACATCTTCGCCGATTAAAGCAGGTGCAATAACGTCAATTACGTTAGCAACAGCTTTTTGAACACCTTTACCCAAGTAGCGACCTTTGTCACCATCTCTTAATTCAAGAGCTTCATGCTCACCAGTTGATGCACCAGAAGGCACAGCAGCACGACCAACAATACCACAATCTAAAGTTACCTCTACTTCAACAGTAGGGTTTCCGCGAGAATCAAGAATCTCACGAGCATGAACATTTGCAATTTGTCCCATAATAATGAAAATATTTAAAAAAAATTGAGTTTCAAATTTCAAAAAAAAAGGACAATTGCGCAATACGCAATTATCCTTTTATATAATATTAAGAATTTAATAATCCACAGGATATATTACTATTCTTTTGTAGTTTCATCAGCAGAAGTTTCTGTTGTTTCTTCTTTTGTATCTTCAACTACAGGAGCGTCAGTTGTAACAGTAGCTGCTTTTTTACTACGTCTACGACGTGTTTTCTTCTCAGCACCGCCTGATTTACCTTCTAACATGTTCTCATTGTAGTCAACTAACTCAATAATACACATTTCGGCATTATCACCTAAACGATTCCCTAATTTTAAGATTCTGGTGTAACCACCTGGTCTCTCACCAACTTTTCCTGCTACTTCTCTAAATAGCTCAGAAACGGCATATTTATCACCTAGGTGACTAAAAACGAGTCTACGTTGTGCTGTAGTATCCTCTTTAGATTTAGTGATAAGTGGCTCAACGTACATACGTAAAGCTTTTGCTTTAGCAACAGTAGTTTTAATTCTCTTATGCATGATAAGAGAAGACGCCATGTTTGCTAACATTGCTTTACGGTGAGCGCTCTTTCTACCTAAATGATTGAACTTTTTTCTATGTCTCATCGCAATTATTCCTTGTCTAATTTGTACTTAGTAATATCCATACCGAAGCTTAAATTCATAACCTGTAAAAGGTCATCAAGCTCTGTAAGAGATTTCTTACCGAAGTTACGGAACTTTAATAGATCGTTACGTTGGAACTGTACAAGCTCTCCTAATGTTTCAACATCAGCAGCCTTTAAACAGTTAAGTGCACGTACCGAAAGGTCCATATCTACTAACTTCGTTTTTAATAGTTGACGCATATGAAGAACTTCTTCATCAAACTCTTCGTTACCAAATTTCTCGTCAGAATCAAGCGTTATACGCTCATCTGAGAATAACATAAAGTGGTAAATAAGAATTTTAGCAGCTTCTTTTAATGCATCTTTTGGATGGATAGAACCGTCTGTTTCTATTTCAATAACTAATTTTTCGTAATCAGTCTTTTGCTCAACACGATAATTTTCAATCGCATATTTTACATTACGGACTGGAGTGTATATAGAGTCTATCGCAATAACACCTAGTTCTGAATCTACTAAACGATTTTCTTCTGATGGTACATATCCTCTACCTTTATTGATAGTGATTTCCATTTTGAAGTCAACGTCAGTATTCATCTTGCAGATTACAAGCTCTGGATTTAATACTTCAAATCCAGTCATGAAGTTATTTAACTCACCTGCTTTTAACTCATCCTTCCCCGAGATACTAATAGTTACTTTTTCACTATCAACATCTTCTACAATTTGTTTAAATCTAACTTGCTTAAGGTTAAGAATAATGTCGGCAGCATCGTTAATTACTCCAGGAATTGTTGAAAATTCATGATCAACTCCTTCGATCTTAACAGATGTAATTGCGAAACCTTCTAATGAGGATAACAATATTCTTCTTAAGGCGTTTCCAACGGTAATACCATATCCTGGTTCTAGCGGACGAAATTCGAAGCGACCGAATTGATTGTCCGCTTCAAGCATGATTACTTTATCAGGTTTCTGGAATGCTAATATGGCCATAAGAATTAATTATTTAGAATACAATTCAACGATCAATTGTTCTTTAATGTTTTCTGGAATATCTTCTCTAGTTGGTGTATTTAAGAATTTACCAACTAATGCATTTTGGTCAAACTCTAACCATGAGAAGTCATGAACAGACGAAGCTGCAACAGAATCAGCAATTACTTCAAGAGATTTTGATTTCTCTCTAACTGCGATTACTTGATCAGCTTTTACAGAATATGATGGAATGTTTACAACTTTTCCATCAATAGTGATATGCTTATGAGACACCAATTGACGTGCTGCAGCTCTTGTTGGAGCAATACCTAAACGGTAAACTACGTTATCTAAACGTGACTCTAACAATTCTAGTAAAACCTCACCAGTAATACCTTTAGCACGTGATGCTTTTTTAAACAAATTACTAAATTGCTTTTCTAATACACCATAAGTGTATTTAGCTTTTTGCTTTTCTTTTAACTGGAGACCGTATTCACTAGTCTTTCTACGACGGTTATTACCGTGCTGTCCAGGAGGATAGTTTTTTCTTTCGAAATACTTATCCGAACCATATATTGCCTCACCGAATTTACGGGCAACTTTTGTTTTTGGTCCAATAAATCTAGCCATTCTTCTAAATTTTTGTTATTAAATTTCTGTTTTCGAATTATGAATATGAAGGCCGCGTTATTATAGAGAGGAGGTTCTATATATAATCATTCACAACTCAAAATCCAAGAACTCAATTTATGGTTAATAACTAGTTAATAATTATACTCTACGTCTTTTTGGAGGACGACAACCATTATGTGGTTGTGGTGTGATATCAACAATTTCACTCACTTCAATACCATTTGAATGTAATGAACGAATAGCAGATTCACGACCATTACCTGGTCCTTTCACATATACTTTCACTTTTCTTAAACCTGCATCATGAGCAACTTTTGCACAATCGGCAGCAGCTGTTTGAGCAGCATAAGGAGTGTTCTTTTTAGAACCTCTAAAACCCATTTTACCAGCACTAGACCAAGAGATAACTTGACCAGTTTTGTTAGTTAATGAGATAATAATATTATTGAAAGATGAGTGAATATGTGCTTCTCCTTGAGCCTCAACTTTAACGACTCTTTTTTTCTGACTAGCTGTCTTCTTTGCCATATCTCAATTATTTAGTTGCCTTTTTCTTATTAGCAACAGTTTTCTTCTTCCCTTTACGAGTACGTGCGTTATTCTTTGTAGATTGACCACGTAGGGGTAAACCAATACGATGACGAATTCCTCGGTAACAACCGATATCCATCAAACGCTTAATATTAAGTTGTACTTCTGATCTAAGCTCTCCTTCGATCTTATATTCTTCAGAAATAATTTCACGAACTTTTGCAGTTTGTTCGTCAGTCCACTCACTAACCTTTAAGTCAGCTGCAACCTCAGCAGCGCCAAGGATCTTTTGAGCACTTGAACGCCCAATACCAAAAATATATGTTAATGATACCTCTCCTCTTTTGTCAGTAGGTATATCAACCCCAGCAATTCTAGCCATAATGTTATAATTTTATCCTTGACGTTGTTTAAACTTTGGATTTTTTTTGTTAATCACGTATAAGCGACCTTTGCGTTTTACAATCTTGCAGTCGGCGCTTCTCTTCTTAACAGATGCTCTAACCTTCATTTTATTATAGAATTAATTTTTATATCTATACGATATTCTTCCCTTAGTTAAATCATAAGGAGACATTTCTACCTTTACCTTATCTCCAGGAAGAATTTTTATATAGTGCATTCTCATTTTACCTGAGATATGCGCTGTAATAACATGACCATTTTCTAACTCAACCCTAAACATTGCGTTAGAAAGTGATTCAATAATAGTCCCATCTTGTTCTATAGAGGCTTGTTTAGCCATAATAAATATCCTTTTTATTAATTTTCAGACTGCAAAGGTAATATTTCTTCGATAAAATTAAAATTTGATAATATATCTGCACCATTTTTTCTCACAGCAACTGAATGCTCGTAGTGTGCAGATGCTTTTTTATCGATTGTTCTGATGGTCCAACCATCATTTTCCTGAACAATATTTCTCTTACCTAAATTAATCATCGGTTCGATTGCAATTACCATGCCTTCTTTTAACATAGGGCCTGCTCCGCGTTTTCCATAGTTAGGAACCTCTGGTGCTTCATGTAAATCTTTTCCAATCCCATGGCCTACCATTTCTCTAACTACTGAATATCCACGTGCTTCTGCATGATCTTGAATAGCAAATCCAATATCTCCTAATCTATTACCCACAACAGCTTCTTCGATTCCCTTATAAAGGGCTTCTTTTGTTGTAAATAGAAGTTTTTTTAAAGTACTATTAATCTCTCCAACACCAAAAGTGTAGGCTGAATCACCGTAGTAACCATTTTTTAAAACTCCACAATCCACAGAAATAATATCTCCTTCCTTTAAAGGAGTATTATTAGGAATCCCATGTACCACATTTTCGTTTAGAGAGGTACAAAGAGTATTGGGAAACCCCTGGTAATTTAAAAAACCAGGAATTCCACCATTATCTCTAATATATTCTTCAGCAACTTTATCTAATTCTAAAGAGGTAACACCTGGTTTTATCAACCTTGCTACTTCAGCTAAAGCTTTCGCAACAATGCTATTACTCTCTCGAAGAAATTCTATTTCCTCGTCAGTCTTAAGATATATCATTGCAATTAATAGATCTCTAGTAAACAGCAGGACCTCCACCTGTACGCCCTTTAATTCTACCCGACTTCATTAAACCATCATAATGTCTCATTAATAAATGGCTTTCGATCTGCTGTAAGGTATCTAATACAACACCTACAAGAATCAACAATGAAGTTCCTCCAAAGAATTGAGCGAACATACGATCTACACCTGCTATCATTGCAAACGCAGGAAGTATTGCTATTAAAGCAAGAAAAACAGAACCTGGTAAAGTAATTTTCGACATTACTGAATCCAAAAACTCTACAGTTTTTTTACCTGGCTTAATACCTGGTATAAAACCTCCATTTTTCTTCATATCCTCAGCCATCTGAGTAGGATTTATTGTAATTGCTGTATAAAAATAGGTAAAGGCAATAATTAATAATGCAAAGATTAAATTATAACCCCAACCAGTAAAATCAGCGAATACAGATGCAAATCCTGTAGCTGTTTCGCTATCAACGAAACCTGCGAATGTTACAGGGATAAACATGATTGCTTGTGCAAAAATGATAGGCATTACCCCTGCAGCATTAACCTTTAAAGGTATATACTGACGAACACCACCATACTGTTTATTCCCCACAATACGTTTTGCGTATTGTACAGGAATGCGGCGAGTTCCTTGTACTAATAAAATTGTTCCTGCGAAAACAAAGAAAAGAATCACGAGCTCAATTAGCAACATTACTAAACCTCCGCCTTCTTCAAGACGAGATACAAATTCAGCTACTGCTGCATAAGGTAACCTTGCAATAATACCAATCATAATGATTAACGAGATTCCGTTTCCAATACCTTTTTCAGTAATTCTTTCACCTAACCACATTACAAACATGGTACCAGCTGTTAAAATTATAACTGAAGATATTTGAAACATTATTCCTGGAGATGCAATAGCTACTTCTGGTAAATTAGCTAAATATGCAGGTGATTGAAACAAAAGTATGATTACTGTTAGATAACGTGTTATCTGGTTAATCTTACGTCTACCGCTTTCACCTTCTCGCTGTAATCTTTGAAAATAAGGTACAGCAATACCTAATAGTTGAATTACAATAGATGCAGATATGTAAGGCATAATTCCTAATCCAAATACCGAGGCATTAGAAAAGGCTCCTCCAGAAAACATATCTAAAAGTCCCATAACTCCTTCACGAGTTTGGCTTTCAAGTGCACTTAATTTTGTCGGATCAATACCAGGTAGTACAACATATGATCCTAAGCGGTAAATTAATACCAAACCAATAGTTGTTAAAATACGAGATTTTAAATCCTCAATCTTCCAAATGTTGCGAATTGTTTCGATCAGTTTCATTGATTTACAGTTTTACAACGGTTCCCTCAACTGCTTCAATTGCAGTTACCGCTGATTTAGAAAAGGCGTGAGCTTTTACTTCAATTTTTGCAGTAATAGTACCATTACCAAGAATCTTAACTCTGTCATTCTTGTTAATAAAACCAGCTTCAATTAGTGTTTCAACGTCAATTACAGATAGTCCCTTCTTTTCAGCAAGAGTTTGTAATGATTCAACATTTACCGCCTTGTATTCTACACGGTTAATATTTTTGAATCCAAACTTAGGAACACGTCTCTGTAAAGGCATTTGACCACCTTCGAAACCGCTCTTTTTAGAATAACCAGATCTAGACTTGGCACCTTTGTGCCCACGGGTAGATGTACCACCACGACCTGAACCTTGTCCTCTACCAATTCTTTTTCTAGTCTTGGTTGAGCCTTCAGCAGGTTTTAAATTACTTAAGTCCATATCGAATGTTGTCTTAAATCGTTAATATTATTTTTCTACACTAACCAGGTGTTTCACCTTTTCAACCATACCAAGAATTTGAGGTGTTGCCTCAAATTCTTTAGTTGCGTTAATTTTAGTTAGCCCAAGAGCAGTCAAAGTTCTTTTTTGACGTTCGGTTGAACCGATTTTGCTCTTTAATTGAGTTACTTTAATTTTAGCCATCTTACGCTTGTTAACCGTTAAATACTTTGTCTAACGAAACGCCTCTTTGCTGTGCTACAGTTTTAGCATCTCTTAATTCACTAAGAGCATTAATTGTAGCTTTTACAAGATTATGTGGGTTTGAAGAACCTTTTGACTTAGCCAAAACGTCTGTTACACCAACACTCTCTAGTACAGCACGCATCGCACCACCAGCCTTAACTCCGGTACCATGTGAAGCTGGTTTCATGAAAACACTTGCACCACCAAATCTGCAATATTGCTCGTGAGGAATTGTACCATGTAAAACTGGTACTTTAACTAAGTTTTTCTTAGCTGCCTCAATACCTTTTGCAATTGCACTGGTAACTTCGCCTGCTTTACCTAAACCCCAACCTACAATACCGTTCTCGTTTCCAACTACGACAATAGCAGAAAAACTGAAAGTTCTACCACCTTTGGTAACTTTTGTTACACGGTTGATGGCAACTAAACGGTCCTTTAATTCAAGGTCGTTATTACTTTTTACTTTTTGATTATCTCCTGCCATAGTTATTAAAATTTAAGACCTGCTTCACGAGCAGCGTCAGCTAATTGTTTAACTCTACCATGATATAAATATCCACCACGATCAAAAACAACTGTTTCGATACCAGCACCTTTAGCTTTGTCAGCAATTGCTTTACCAACTAGGCCAGCTTGATCACCTTTAGTAACTTTTTGTGCAGCCACTTCTTTTTCAAGAGATGAGGCAGCAACAATAGTCTTTCCAGTAACATCATCGATAAGCTGAACAGAAATTTGTTTGTTGCTTCTGAAAACCGACATACGAGGTTTTTCAGCAGTACCAGAGATTTTCCCTCTGATACTCTTTTTTATTTTTAGTCTTCTTTCTACTTTAGAAAAAGCCATAATTCAAATTTTAATCAGATTAAACTTTTGCAGATTTACCAGCCTTACGTCTGATTTGTTCACCCACAAAACGAACACCTTTACCTTTATAAGGCTCTGGTTTACGTAGAGAGCGGATTTTTGCACAAACCTGACCAAGCAATTGCTTGTCTGCAGACTCTAATGTAATAATCGGATTACTCTTTCTGTCGGTTACAGCCTCTACTTTAATTTCAGAAGGCAACTGCATGTGTATTGGGTGAGAGTATCCTAATGAAAGTTCAAGAATTTGTCCTTGGTTAGTAGCTCTATAACCTACACCAACTAATTCCATTTTCTTAACAAAACCTTTAGATACACCCTCTACCATATTGTTAATAAGAGAGCGATATAATCCGTGTTGTGCTTTTTGCTCACCTGAATCGTTCGCACGTGTTAACACAACTTGGTTATCTTCAATTTCAACTGTTAACTTGGGATTAACTTCTTGAGTTAATTCTCCTTTTGGTCCCTTAACGGTTACTACGTTGTCTTTGCTTGTTACAGTAACACCGGCAGGGATCATCACAGGTTGTTTTCCTATCCTTGACATAATAAATCCTCCTTTGTTAGTAAACGAAACATAAAACTTCACCGCCTACTTGTTCTTTTCTTGCTTCTTTATCAGTCATTACACCTTTTGAAGTTGAAAGAATGGCGATACCTAAACCGTTAAGTACTCTTGGAATAGTTTTGTACCCAGTATACTTACGTAAACCTGGAGTACTGACTCTTTTAAGAGTTTTGATTGCAGAAGTCTTTGATTTTGGATCGTACTTCAATGCAATTTTGATGATTCCTTGCTTGTCATCTTCTACAAATTTGTAGTTAAGAACATAACCTTTGTCGTATAACAACTTAGTTATCTCTTTTTTAAGATTTGATGCCGGAATCTCAACAACTTTGTGATTTGCCATGATGGCATTTCTAACTCTCGTTAGAAAATCTGCTATTGGATCTGTCATTTTAAAAAAGTTTAAATTAATCCCGAATCCCGGGACAATATTTATACTTGAAACCTAAATTAATTCTTACCAGCTGGCTTTTCTTACTCCAGGGATTAAACCTGCAGCAGCCATTTCACGGAATTGAATTCTGCTCAAACCGAATTGTCTCATGTATCCTTTCGGACGACCTGTGATCTTACAACGGTTGTGCATGCGTACTGGAGACGCATTCTTAGGTAACTTTTGTAACCCTTCATAGTCTCCAGCCTCTTTCAATGCCGCTCTTTTCTCAGCGTATTTGGCAACAAGTTTAGCTCTTTTTACTTCGCGAGCTTTCATTGATTCCTTTGCCATATCTAACTCTTTTTTACGTTTTTAAATGGTAACCCGAAGCCTTTTAATAAAGCAAAAGCTTCCTCATCGGTATTTCCAGAGGTCACAAAGGTAATATTCATCCCCAAAATCTTACTAACATTGTCAATATTTATTTCAGGAAAGATAATTTGCTCCTCGATACCTAAGGTATAATTTCCACGACCATCAAGTTTGCTGTTAATTCCTTTAAAATCACGAATACTTGGTAAAGAAACGCGAATTAATCTTTCAAGGAATTCATACATGTTTTCTTTTCTTAATGTTACTCTAACTCCAATTGGCATTTTCTTACGCAATTTGAAGTTCGAAACATCTTTCTTAGAAAGTGTAGGAACAGCTTTTTGACCTGTAATGGCAGTAAGCTCATTAATTGCAATATCGATCATTTTTTTGTCAGCTACTGCTTGACCTAAACCTTGATTGATTACAATTTTTTCTAATTTAGGAACTTGCATTACACTTTTGTAATCAAATTCTTTCATTAATGCAGGAACAACTTGTTCCTTATACATCGTTTTTAAACTAGTGGTATTGCTCATTACTTGATCTCCTCCCCTGATTTTTTAGCGAATCTTACTAATTTTCCTTCTTCGTTAGCTTTACGACCTATACGTGTAGCTGTACCTTGTGAAGGATCCTTAAGATTCAAGTTAGAAACGTGGATAGGAGCTTCTTGCTTAACAATTCCGCCCTGAGGGTTATCAGCGTTAGGCTTAGCATGTTTTGAAACCATGTTAATACCTTCCACGATAGCTCTATTCTTAGCTGTAATAACTTCTAGAACTTTCCCTTCTTGTCCTTTATATTCTCCGGCGTTAACTATAACGGTATCGCCTTTTTTGATATGTAACTTTCCCATTGCTATCTTCTTTAATAAATTATAGCACTTCAGGAGCCAGTGAAACGATTTTCATAAATCCTTCACGTAACTCTCTGGCAACAGGGCCGAAGATACGTGTTCCTCTAATTTCGCCAGCTGTATTTAATAATACACATGCGTTATCGTCGAAACGGATATAAGAACCGTCAGCTCTTCTGATTTCTTTTTTTGTACGAACAACTACTGCCTTTGTAACAGTACCTTTCTTCATTTCAGTAGAAGGCGTGGCACTTTTAACAGTTACAACGATACGGTCTCCGATAGAAGCGTATCGTTTTTTAGTACCACCAAGTACTCTAATGCAGAGTACTTCTTTGGCGCCACTATTATCGGCAACAGCCAATCTGGATTCTTGCTGTATCATGATTACTTAGCTCTTTCGATAATTTCTACTACTCTCCAACGCTTAGTTTTACTAAGTGGTCGAGTTTCCATAATTTTCACAGTATCGCCTGCATTGCAGTCGTTTTTCTCATCATGTGCGTGAAACTTTTTAGTTTTCTTCACGAACTTACCATAGATGGGGTGCTTTTCACGGATTTCTACTGCTACTACAATAGATTTATCCATTTTGCTACTTGCAACAACACCGACACGCTCTTTTCTTAAGTTTCTTTTTTCCATCACTTAAACTATTTTTCGGTTGTTTGCTTTTGTTGCAAAATTGTTTGCATACGAGCAATATTTTTACGTAAGCTTCTTATCTGCATTGGGTTCTCCAATGGAGATATGCTATGATTGAGTTCTAAACGTACAAGTTCACCGCTCTCGGTCTCAATCTTCTCGATGATCTCTTCGATCGTCAATTCTTTAATTTCCGAAGTCTTCATACTTATGCGTTTTGTGATTCAACATAGTCTCGTCTTACAACGAATTTAGTAGTAACAGGCAATTTTTGAGCTGCTAAACGCAATGCTTCTTTTGCTGTTTCATATGGAACACCGTCACACTCGATAATAATTCTACCAGGTGTAACTGGGGCAACAAAACCTTCTGGAGCACCTTTACCTTTACCCATACGAACCTCTGCAGGTTTTTTAGTAATTGGTTTATCAGGAAATACTCTAATCCAGATTTGTCCTTGACGTTGCATATAACGGGTTACTGCGATACGTGCCGCCTCAATTTGGCGACCAGTAAGCCATTTTGTTTGTAAGGCTTTAATACCAAAAGATCCGAATGCTAGTTGCGCGCCACGTTGAGCTTCGCCTTTCATTCTACCTTTTTGCCTTCTTCTGTATTTAACTTTCTTTGGTTGTAACATCTTTCTAACCTATTTACATTAGTTGATGACTACTTTCTTCTCTTCTTGAAGTTTCCACCTTTACGACCGTTATCTTTGGTAGCGAAGTTTGGAGATAAATCTGGTTTCCCGTAGATTTCACCTTTACAAATCCAAACTTTAATACCTAATAACCCCGTTTTAGTAAGAGCTTCAGCTTGAGCGTAATCAATATTTGCACGGAATGTATGAAGAGGAGTACGTCCTTCTTTATACATTTCTGAACGAGCCATTTCAGCTCCATTCAAACGGCCTGATACTTGAATTTTGATACCTTCTGCTCCCATTCTCATGGTTGCTGCGATAGCCATTTTAACAGCACGACGGAAAGCGATACGGCCTTCTAATTGACGTGCAATGTTATTTGCTACGATGATTGCATCTAATTCTGGTCTCTTAACCTCAAAAATGTTGATTTGAACCTCCTTATCGGTGATTTTTTTCAACTCTTCTTTTAGTTTATCAACCTCCTGGCCACCTTTACCAATAATGATACCCGGACGAGCCGTGTGAACAGTAATAGTGATCAGTTTAAGCGTACGTTCAATAACAATTCTCGAAATACTAGCTTTTGCTAGACGCGCGTTTAAGTATTTACGGATTTTAGTATCTTCTAATAACTTATCACCGTAATTCTTTCCGCCAAACCAGTTAGAATCCCATCCTCTGATGATTCCTAATCGGTTACTAATTGGATTTACTTTTTGTCCCATCTAGCTAATTAATTTTCTTGTTTTTCAACGTTGCTATCAATATAAATGGTTACATGGTTTGATCTTTTTCTGATGCGATGAGCACGCCCTTGTGGAGCTGGTCTCAATCTTTTTAACATTCTTGCTGAATCAACATTAATTGATTTTACAACAAGGTTAGCATCTTCCATGCGTACCCCCTCATTTTTCTCCTTCCAGTTTGCAATAGCAGATAGAAGTAACTTTTCTACTCGACGAGAAGCTTCTTTTGATGAAAACTTCAATAAGTCAAGAGCTAAATTTACTTCTTTACCTCTGATCATATCTGCAACCAGGCGCATTTTACGCGGAGAAGTAGGCACATTGCGAAGTGAAGCAAAGCTTACTTGCTTTTTGGCTTCCTTATTTTTTTCTGCTGCGAGTCTTTTTCTTGCACCCATTTTTAATTCTCTTTATTAAAAATTACTTTTTAGGTTACTATTTCTTATTCTTTCCGTGACCTCTATAGGTACGTGTTGGAGAAAATTCACCTAATTTGTGACCTACCATATTCTCGGTCACGTAAACAGGAATAAACTTATTTCCGTTGTGCACTGCGATAGTATGTCCTACAAAATCAGGAGATATCATCGATGCTCTTGCCCATGTCTTAATTACTGATTTTTTACCAGACTCGTTTTGTGTTGCCACTTTACGGTCAAGTTTATAATCGATAAAAGGGCCTTTTTTTAGTGATCTACTCATTAGTCCTTCAGATTACTTTTTACGTCTTTCAACAATGTACTTACTAGAAGCTTTCTTCTTATCACGAGTTTTAAACCCTTTAGCAAGAACTCCAGTACGAGATCTTGGGTGACCTCCAGACTGACGTCCTTCACCACCACCCATTGGGTGATCAACTGGGTTCATCGCTACACCACGAACGCGAGGACGACGACCTAACCAACGAGAACGACCTGCTTTACCAGATCTCTCTAAGGCGTGATCAGAATTTCCTACAGCTCCGATTGTAGCACGACATGTGATAAGAACCATTCTTGTTTCACCTGAAGGTAACTTTACGATAGCGAATTTACCATCGCGAGCAGCCAATTGAGCAAATGTACCTGCACTACGTGCCATAATTCCACCCTGTCCTGGGCGCAACTCAATGTTGTGAATAATCGTTCCTAATGGAATCTCGCTTAGTAATAGAGTATTTCCAACGTCTGGAGTAACTCCAGCACCTGAATTTACTTCTTGACCAACTTCAAGACCATTTGGAGCGAGAATATAACGCTTCTCACCGTCAGCATAATTTAACAACGCGATTCTTGCGCTACGATTTGGATCGTACTGAATAGAATCAACGATTGCTTTCACACCGTCTTTATTTCTCTTGAAATCGATTACCCTGTAACGTCTCTTATGTCCCCCACCGATGTAACGCATCGTCATTTTTCCGGTGTTATTTCTACCGCCGGACTTTTTTATGGGTTCCAGTAAGGACTTCTCTGGTGTACTTGAGGTAATCGTATCAAATGCACCAATAACTTTGTGTCTCTGCCCCGGTGTTGTGGGCTTTAGCTTTCTTACTGCCATTTTAATTAAATATTGCTATAAAAATCAATCTTATCTCCTTCAACCAAGGTAACAATTGCTTTTTTGAACGCAGCAGTTTTACCTGCTTGCACACCACTTTTTGTATAGCGAGTTTTTACTTTACCAGCATATACCATAGTGTTTACATCTTCAACAGTTACATTGTACATTTCCTCAACCGCAGCTTTAATTTGTAGTTTGTTAGCACTTTTGGCTACTACAAATCCGAAACGATTTAATTTATCGCTCTGTTCGTTGAGTTTTTCAGTAACTAATGGCTTAATTAATATTTGCATTTTTAAATCTCCTTAAGCTTTTAATTAAATATTACCTATTCCTTCAACTGAACTTTCAACAAGAACAATAGTTCCGGCTTTCATAATACTATAAGTATTCAATTCAGCTAATGTTGCTACTTCCGACTTAGGAATGTTACGTGATGCTAAATAAACGTTTTTGTTAGCTTCATTGAAGATAACTAATGAACGTTTTCCATCAACTTTAAGATCTTTACGGATCTGAGCAAATTCTTTTGTCTTAGCTGATTCCATGTTGAAATCCTCTACTACAATAATCCCGCCAGTTTTTGCTTTGTATGATAAAGCTGACTTACGAGCCAACTCTTTTAACTTCGCATTTAACTTAAATCCGTAGTTACGTGGACGTGGACCAAAAGCTCTACCACCACCTCTAAATACAGGTGACTTAATGCTACCAGCACGTGCTGTACCAGTACCTTTTTGCTTTTTGATTTTACGTGTACTACCTACAATCTCAGCTCTCTCTTTTGACTTGTGGGTTCCTTGACGTTGATTTGCTAGGAACTGTTTTACATCAAGATAGATCGCGTGATCATTAGGCTCAATACCGAATACTGAATCAGATAATTCAACAGTTTTTCCGGTCTCTTCTCCTTTTATACTTAATACCTTTAGTTCCATTACATTTCAACAATTACATATGAACCTTTTGCTCCTGGAACTGAACCTTTAACGATAATAAGGTTGTTCTCTGGAACCACTTTCAATACTCTAAGGCTTTCTACCTTTACTCTATCGCCACCCATACGGCCGGCCATACGCATTCCTTTAAATACACGAGCAGGGTAAGATGCTGCACCAATAGAACCTGGAGCTCTAAGACGGTTGTGTTGTCCGTGGGTTGCACCACCAACACCACCAAAACCGTGACGCTTAACTACACCTTGAAAACCTTTTCCTTTAGAAGTACCAACTACATCAACAAATGAATCTTCAGTGAAGATTTCAACTGTTACTTCGTCTCCTAAATTAAACTCTTGTTCGAAACCTTTGAATTCTACAACACTTCTCTTTGGTGTTACGCCGGCCTTTTTAAAGTGACCTAACACTGGCTGAGGAGTATTCTTCTCTCTTTTGTCGTCGAACGCCAGCTGCACAGCCTCATACCCGTCAGTTTCCACAGTTTTAATTTGTGTAACTACGTTTGGGCCTGCTTCGATAACAGTGCATGGTATGTTTTTCCCATCGGCACTGAAAACGGAAGTCATTCCGATTTTTTTTCCAATTAATCCTGGCATTGTTACTAAATATTAAATATTAAATAATCGATTCAAGTAACTCGTACTTTCGGCTGACGAGTTACTCGAACTTATTTGTTTATTCTCAGACTTTAATTTCAACTTCTACTCCACTAGGAAGCTCTAACTTCATTAAAGCATCGATAGTTTTAGCTGTTGAGCTATAGATATCGATTAAACGCTTGTATGAAGAAAGTTGGAATTGCTCTCTTGATTTTTTGTTTACGAACGTTGAACGTAACACTGTAAATACTCTTTTGTGAGTTGGTAATGGAATTGGACCACTTACAACAGCACCAGTAGTTTTTACTGTCTTAACGATTTTCTCAGCTGATTTGTCAACTAAGTTATGATCGTAAGACTTTAATTTGATTCTTATTTTTTGACTCATCTTGAGATCTAATTATAATAATTCTACTTTTCCTTCAGCTTCTTTTACTACTTCTTGAGCAATGGCTTTAGAAACTCCTTCGAAGTGTGAGAACACCATTGATGAAGTTGCACGGCCAGATGAAATAGTACGTAAAGCAGTTACATATCCGAACATTTCGGCTAGAGGCACTTTAGCTTTTACTACACGAGCACCAGCTTTAGATTCCATTCCTTCTACTTGACCACGACGCTTGTTAAAGTCACCGATGATATCTCCCATATATTCTTCAGGAGTAACAACTTCAACTTTCATTAATGGCTCAAGTAAAACTGGCTTAGCTTTCATACATGCTTGTTTGAAGGCTTGACGACCAGCAATCTCAAATGATAATTGATCAGAATCGACAGGGTGGAAAGATCCGTCTGTAAGTGTTACTTTAAGACTATCAACAACAAAACCAGCTAACACACCGTTTATCATTGCATCTTTAAAACCTTTCTCAACTGAAGGAACATATTCTTTAGGTACATTACCACCTTTAATAGTACTTACGAACTCTAATCCTTCTTTACCTTCATCGGCAGGACCAACAGTTACGTGAATATCAGCAAACTTACCACGACCACCAGACTGCTTTTTAAACACCTCACGATGATCAACAGTTTGAGTAATTGTTTCTTTGTAAGTTACCTGTGGACGACCTTGGTTACACTCTACTTTGAACTCACGCTTCAAACGATCAATGATAATTTCAAGGTGAAGCTCACCCATACCACTAATTACAGTTTGACCGCTATCCTCGTCAGTTTGAACACGGAATGTTGGATCTTCCTCAGCTAATTTACCAAGAGCTACACCCATTTTATCCATATCCTTTTGCGACTTAGGCTCTACAGCCACACCAATTACAGGCTCTGGGAAATCCATAGACTCTAAAGTAATTGGGTTTTTCTCGTCACAAAGAGTATCTCCAGTACGAATATCTTTAAAACCAACTCCAGCACAAATATCACCTGCTTCAATCACATCTTGAGGCATTTGCTTATTTGCTTTCATTTGGTATAAACGTGAAATACGTTCTTTTTTCTGTGTACGTGAATTTAACGCATATGAACCAGCCTCTAATTTACCTGAGTAAATACGCATAAATGCCAAACGACCTACGAATGGGTCAGTAGCAATTTTAAATGCTAAAGCAGAAAATGGCGCTTCAGCATCATGCGGACGGCTAGTTTCTTCACCTGTATCTAAATCTGTACCTGTAATTGCAGGAACATCAGTAGGAGCAGGTAAGAATGCCATAACGTAATCCAATAAACGTTGAACACCTTTATTTTTAAAGGCAGAACCACATAACATTGGAGTAATTGTTCTTTCGATAGTAGCTACACGAATAGCCTCAAGCATTTCTTCCTTAGTGATAGAATCTGGATCTTCGAAATAACGCTCCATCAACTCTTCATTAGACTCAGCAACAGCTTCAACAAGTTTGTCTCTATACTCTTTTGCTTCCTCTTTTAAGTTTTCAGGAATTTCTTGGAACTCATAACGAGAACCCATTTGCGCATCGTCAAACCAAACTACAGCTTTATTTTCGATAAGGTCAACAACCCCTTCGAAAGTTTCTTCAGCTCCAATAGGAATTTGAAGAGGAATAGGATTAGCTCCTAACATCTCCTTAACTTGCTTAACTACCTCAAAGAAATTAGCTCCAGAACGGTCCATTTTATTAACAAAACCGATACGTGGCACACCATATTTATCTGCTTGTCTCCAAACAGTCTCTGATTGAGGCTCAACACCACCTACTGCACAGAAAACTGCAACAGCACCATCAAGTACACGTAATGAACGCTCTACCTCTACAGTAAAATCAACGTGTCCTGGAGTATCAATGATGTTTACTTTATATGACTCATTATTATAGTTCCAGTTAGTAGTAACAGCAGCAGAAGTAATTGTAATACCTCTTTCTTGCTCTTGCTCCATCCAGTCCATTGTAGCCGCACCATCGTGTACCTCACCAATTTTGTGAGTAATACCAGTGTAAAACAAGATACGCTCTGTAGTCGTAGTTTTACCGGCATCGATGTGAGCCATAATACCAATATTTCTGGTATATTTTAAATCTGTACTTGCCATTTTATTTAATTCTTAAAGATTAGTAAGATATTAGAATCTAAAGTGAGCAAACGCTCTATTAGCCTCTGCCATCCTGTGCATATCTTCTTTCTTTTTGAAGGCTCCACCTTCATTGTTATAAGCCGCAACAATTTCAGCAGACATTTTTTCTGCCATAGATTTACCACTACGCTTACGAGCAAAAAGAATCAAGTTTTTCATTGCAACTGAAACTTTTCTAGATGGGCGAATCTCAGTAGGAACCTGAAATGTAGCACCACCAACTCTACGAGACTTAACCTCGACAGCAGGAGTGATATTTTCTAAACCTTTTTTCCACATTTCCAAAGGAGTCTTTCCTTCTTTCTCAGCTTTTTCAGCCATGCGATCTAAGGCATCGTAAAAAATACCATAAGCGGTAGATTTTTTACCATCAATCATTAAGTTATTAATGAATTGTGTTACCAAAGTATCATTAAACTTTGGATCTGGAAGCAATATTCGCTTCTTTGGTTTCCCTTTTCTCATCTTTCTTGTTTATTAGTTTCTTATTGGCTGTTAATATCTGTGTCTATGTCTTCAAAGGTGATACATCACCTTTTACTCAACCGTTTCAATTCAACTACCAATAAACAAAACTTAATGTCAAACATTAATTAATTACTTCTTAGCATCTTTCGGACGCTTAGTTCCGTATTTAGAACGACGCTGAGTACGACCCTCTACACCTGAAGCATCTAAAGCCCCACGAACTAAGTGATAACGAACCCCTGGAAGATCTTTTACTCTACCTCCACGTACTAATACGATAGAGTGCTCTTGTAAATTGTGACCCTCTCCTGGAATGTAAGCATTCACTTCTTTCCCGTTTGTCAAACGAACCCTAGCAACTTTTCTCATTGCCGAGTTTGGTTTCTTAGGTGTAGTTGTGTACACCCTTACACAAACGCCTCTTCGTTGCGGACAAGCATCTAGCGCTCTAGACTTACTTTTCTCAACTAACTGAGTACGGCCTTTGCGAACTAACTGTTGAATTGTTGGCATATAACTATATTTGTTTAAATAAAATTTTCATTATCAACGCTTTTCAGCGACTTCTTATCTTAATAAAACATACTGATTTACAGTAGTTTTTACACATTTAGACAAAAAAGCGATGCAAAAGTACTAATTTTCAATTAATAAACACCATACATGCGCTTGTTTTTTCAAATTATTGTCGGATTTAACAAATTATAATATCTACGGAATGAGCAAGATAGACCTCAGAATAATCACAACTGCAAGTTTTAGCGCACATATTCTATATGATTATTAAAAAAAAGCTTCAAATATCAATAGTTCAATAGTTTCTTTAAAAAAAATCTAAGAAATTAAACCTAATAATAAATTACACCATCTTTAAAAAAGAAAATACACTCTCATATGTAACATTATAACTTTCCAACAATTGATACTTATTGACATCATGATATACAAACACAAGTAAGTTTACTTTAAAAATATACACGAATATTATAGATTAAAGCAAAATGTTAACATTCTGATAATCTATAATAAATAAAAACAGCCTACACAATATTTATTATATTTGCGCCAAATTCTTTTATTAATTAGAATAAAAAAAAGAACTTTTGTTCTTTAAAACTGCACGTATATTCAAATTATACTCTGTGCTAAACATATTAAAAACACAATGAAAGCATTTGTATTTCCTGGGCAAGGTGCCCAATTCGTAGGTATGGGAAAAGACCTATACGAGAATTCTGAAATGGCTAAAGAACTTTTTGAAAAAGCCAATGATATTTTAGGTTTCAGAATTACTGACCTGATGTTTGCTGGCACTGATGAAGACTTAAAGCAAACAAAAGTTACGCAACCTGCTATATTTTTACACTCTGTTTTATTAGCTAAAACAATGGGTGAAGATTTTAAACCTGAAATGGTTGCTGGTCACTCATTAGGTGAATTTAGCGCTTTAGTTGCTGCAGAAGCAATGTCGTTTGAAGATGGCTTAAAATTAGTTTCACAACGTGCTCAAGCAATGCAAAAAGCATGTGAAGCAGAACCTTCTACTATGGCTGCAATTATTGGATTAGAAGATTCTGTAGTTGAAGAAGTATGTGCAAGTATTGACGAAGTTGTTGTAGCTGCAAACTACAACTGCCCAGGACAACTTGTAATCTCTGGTTCTTTTGCTGGCATAGATAAAGCTTGCGAGATTTTAACTGAGAAAGGTGCAAAGAGAGCTCTAAAACTTCCTGTAGGAGGAGCATTTCACTCACCATTAATGGAACCTGCTAGAGTTGAATTAGCAGCTGCGATTGAAGCAACGGAAATAAAAAATCCGGTGTGCCCAATCTATCAAAATATTAATGCAGAGGCAAACACCGATGCTGCTACAATAAAAGAAAACCTAGTAGCTCAATTAACGGGTGCTGTAAAGTGGACCCAAACAGTTCAAAACATGATTGCTGATGGTGCAGATTCATTTACTGAAGTAGGTCCTGGAAAAGCATTACAAGGTATGATTAAAAAAGTTGACCGTAAAATGGCTGTTGCTGGGGTCAGCAGTTTATAAAAATATACCTTTTACAAAGGTATAAAGCCGGAGGTAAGCACCTTCGGCTTTTTTGTATCCCTATTTCGCAAACTGAAATACAAACCTATTTAGATATAATTCACAGTAAACACACATCTACCTATAAATAAGAGGCAGTTACGCTTCAATTCCCCATCATTTCAAATACATTTAACTGAAAGATAGTTTGCTAAATGAAAAACCCGAAAACATATTTGTCATCGGGTTATATTCATCACTTACGTAGAATCAATATTTCTAATAAAGAAGCTCATTGATAATTACCTACATAAAAATAACTAACAATTCTAATACTTAACCTAAGTAAGCACTATACATCCATACTAATTTTTCCTGTTCTCGGATGTAATCGCTCATTAAAGCTCCTGTTCCCTCATCGCCGGCATCTCCTGCAGCCTCAAGAATATTGCGTTGCTTTGTAATCAAAATAGAGAACGATTCCAACAAACTTTTAATAGCCTCAGTACCATCGGTAATATTATGAGCTGCTTTTATATCGCTTGCTTTAAGGTATTCTTCAAAGGTATGCGTAGGCACACCTCCTAAGGTTAATACTCTTTCTGCAACCTCATCAACTTTGATTACTAGGTCGTCGTATTGCTCTTCAAACTTTGCATGTAATTCAAAAAAATTGGCTCCCTTAATATTCCAATGAAACCCTCTTACATTCATATAGAATAATTGATAATTAGAAAGTAAATCATTTAACTCTCTTACTAATGCTATTGCCTTCTCACTATTTAATCCAATCTTATTCATAATCTCAATATTCTAAGTGTTTTATTTTCTTTGAACACTACAAATATGAGGCTCTTCATGATATCAATCAAACTGATTTTATCTATGCAGTAATAGATAATATTTATATTCACACCAACAAACCTAGGTTACTTACTAATTTCTTCGAGTACCTTTACCTTGAAACTTAATTCTAAATACAGGTTAGTATCCTCATTTAACTTACCCACAATTCCACCTTCAATTGTGCTTTTATTAGCATCATAGTTAAATTCGGTAATGCCAAATTGCGCACCCTCATCCGACTGAATATTCAATACTCTATTATCCTTTAATTTCTTAACCATACTAAAATTTAATTCAACCAGGCTATCTTTTCTTGCATCTTGAATAATAAAGAAATCTGTTGTGCAAAAGAAGTTTGCCATATTTAATACTGAAGATCGATTGTAAACATTAAACTCTTTTATAAAAACAGCATCTTCAACATATTTAATAACGGTATTGTCTCCTAAATCGGAATACTCTAAATTAAATGATTCATCAATAACAGTTCCATCACTCAAAAGCCCACGAACAACCCCTTTAACATAGCCATTCTTACTTTCTATTTGATCTTTTTTGACATAATCGCCTTTTTTACAAGACATAACACCACCACACAGTACTACCAACAAAGCAGCTACTAATTTATTAACACTCATACAATAACGATTTTCTGCGCCTTGAACTAAGGCCATTTACAAATTGACTTTTGTAATTTTCACGAAGGGGTGCACAAATATATTACAAATTATTAAAGTTAAAATGCAATGATAATGTAATACCAAAAACATCATCAAATGATTGATATAAGAAGTAATGAATTTTAGGATCACACGATTATAGAAGATTTATTAGACCTAGATTTAAAAGTCTTACTATTTTTATGCAAAATAAACCATGATAATGCGAAAGGAATACGATTTTATTGGAACCGTTGATATCCCAGATGATGCTTTATATGGCATACATTCAGTAAGAGCACGGGATAACTTTCCGGATAACACACGCTTTCATAAAGAATGGTATCAGGCTGTAGGCACTGTTAAGGAAGCTTGCTACGTATCTTATAAGAACTTTAAAGTTGCTACACAGTCAAAATTTGGAGATGCACACAAACATCCGTTTATGAACGATGCAACTATTGATGTCCTTATTAAAGGAGCAAAAGATGTGGCACTCGGAAAACACTACAATAACTTTATTGTTCCTGCCATGCAAGGAGGTGCTGGCACTAGTATCAATTTAAACATTAATGAAATAATCACTAATGTAGCACTTGGCTCATTGGGATATAAAATTGGTGATTACTCACAGATTGACCCCATAGAATCGGCTAATATCTTTCAATCAACCAACGACATTATTCCGTCCGCACTAAAAGTAGCCTCAATGCAACTACTAAACGATTTAGACAAATGCATTGATGGATCATTACGTAGCCTAGAAAAAATTGAAAGTGCAACCAGAAATAGGCTTCGGATTGCATATACTCAAATGCAGGCAGCAGTACCTAGTTCGTATGACAAATTATTTAGTGCTTATAACAATGCATTATCGCGAGATTGGTGGCGCGTTAGTAAATGTAATGAGCGGATTAAAGAAGTGAACCTTGGTGGTGGTGCCATAGGAACTGGCATGAGCATCCCATCCTATTTTATTATTGAAGCTACAAGACAACTTCAACGAATAACAGGATTACCCCTGACTCGATCAGAAAACCTAATGGATACAACCTCAAATTTAGACGTATATGTTGAGGTACATGCCACACTTAAATCACACGCAGTAAACCTTGAAAAGATGGTTGCTGACTTAAGACTTTTAAGTTCCGACTTATTTATTGATCAGGAACTCACTATTGCACAAAAACAAGTGGGGAGTTCCATTATGCCAGGCAAGATCAACCCCGTAATTAGTGAGTTTGTAATTTCTGCCGCACATAAGATATATGCGAACGATTTGCTAATTTCAAATTTATGCGGTCAAGGATGCCTAGAATTAAATGCATACATTCCTACAATAGGTCATGCTTTAATCGATAGCTTAAAACTATTAATTGCCTGTAATAAAACCATCACGCAAAATTTGCTTAAGGATATACAATTCAAAAAAAATGACACCATAGAGACAGTATTGAAAAATCCTTCAATTACAACAGCACTCAGCCCTTACATTGGCTATCACAAAGCTGCTGAATTGGCACAATACATGAAAACAAAAAACACTTCTATTTTAGATGCAAATAAAGCCTTAAAAGCTATCTCAGACAGCAAGCTGAACGAAATCTTACAACCAGCGTTCTTATTAAAGTTAGGTTATCGAATTGATGACTTATAAATAAACTAAAAACTGGATTATGGCTGGTGAAACAAATTTAAGCAAACTCCTAAAAGGAATGACTCCTAAGTTAAACAAAGGCTCTTATGTTTTTGTAACTGTTACCGATCCTTCGGTAGTTGAGAGAAGTAATACTTTATGCGAATTTAAAGAAGCCGAAAGCACCACTCTCATTATAAAACAGCAAAAAGCAGATGAGCTTTTGTTAAAATACGACTATGTAGCTTCTTGGATTAGTCTTGAAATTCATTCTTCTTTAGATGCCGTAGGATTAACAGCGGCCTTCTCTAATGCTTTATCCGAACATAATATAAGTTGCAACGTAGTGGCCGCATATTATCACGACCATATATTTGTTAATAAAAACGATGCTGAGAAGGCTATGAATATCCTGAGTAAATTCTCAGACTAATAAACTATTACAAGTAATTCAAAGAACCCTCGTCTATTTTTACAAAAGGAGCAACAGCTCTTTCGTAAATACCTAGTACAAATGCAATGGTCATTCCGTAGTTGGTAATAGGCACCCCGGCATCAATAGCAGGCTTTAATCGCATTGCTAGTTGCTTTCGCGATATCATACATCCTCCACATTGAATCACAATAGAATAATCCTCTATTGGGTGTGGCAAATTATCAAAACCTGCAACTACATCAAATTCGTGATGCTTGCCTGTATAATTTGAAATCCATCGAGGTATTTTTGAACGTGCTATATCATTGCATGAGACATGATGCGTGCACGACTCTAGTAGTAAAACTCTATCTCCATCCTTTAGGTCATCAATTTTTGGCGTACCCTGCAAATATCTCGTAAAATCACCTTTATAACGCGCAAGCATAATACTAAAACTAGTTAAAGGAATTTCTTTTGGGATAGATGCGTCTGCCTTGAGGAACACTTGACTATCCGTAACTGCCAAATTAGGTTTAATCCCTGTTCTTTTTAAAAATGCATCAACCTCCCTCTCTTTTAAAACAATACAAATAGCATCGTTATCAATAATATCGCGTATAGCCTGAACCTGAGGTAGAATCATTCGGCCCTCTGGAGCTTCAATATCAATTGGTGTAATTAACAACACAATATCGCCATAACTTATTATATCGCCCAATAAGGAAGGGTGCGTAAAAGCTGTCTCAGGAATTGCTTTAGTAATTGCTTTTATTAATTCCTCGGTATCCTCCTCTTTATTAAAAACTATAAAATTAGCGTGGTTTGTATTACCAATTGCTTGCATAATATCAGCATTTGGCGAGCTTACATCACTCTTGCTGTATACAATAACATAAGGAATATCGTTTTCTTCGAAGCTTTTAATTATCTGAGTCTCGGCATCATCAAACCTATTATTACTAACCAACAAAATACCCAAGTCTACAAGCTTGATAGATTTTTGAGTTTTCTGAACTCGCTTTTTACCCAATTCACCAACATCATCATAACCCGCAGTATCAATAATAGTAACTGGACCAAATCCCGTAATTTCCATTGTTTTCTTTACCGGGTCAGTAGTTGTTCCTGCCTGATCAGATACAATGGCGATTTCTTGGTTAGCGAGTAAATTTATTAAGGTACTCTTGCCATAATTTCTCCTTCCAAAAATACCAATATGAGGGTGCTTATCTCTAGCCATCGCTTTTTTATGCAAAGTTATAAAAGCATTAAGTTAATTGGTAAAAAAAAAAGAAGGAAGATAAGCCAGAAGCTTAATACACATTGATATTTACATATTAATTCACGTAATTGCTAGAATAGCTTCGCACAATAGAACGGGAGAGATTGATGATTGAAATTGAAGAACTTATTTTCGCACTAAACGAGTTAGAAAGTATTGTAGTGATTACAGATACCAATGGTATGGTGCGCTATGTTAACAATGCTTTTATTGAAAAGTATGGTTATACAAGACGTGAAATCATCGGACAATCTACCAAACTATTAAATGCAAGCTACCACAAACCCGCATTTTATAAGGATATGTGGGACACTTTAAATACTGGCGAGACTTGGGAAGGCATTTTTCTTAATAAATCTAAAAATGGCAGGCTAATTTGGGAACGAGCAAAAATATCACCCATTAAAAGAGATGGCAAATTAGAAGGTTTTATTGCCATCAAAGAAGATATCACTTACAAAAAACAACTTGAGGAAGAATTCCGCAAAGAAAAATTCTTATTAGATGAGCTTTTTGAAAATACTCCTTTTGGAATAGTCATTTTTGAACCCAAGAACAATAAGAAATCTTTTGAAGAATTACTAGTTCTTAAGGCGAACCCAAAGGCAAATGAAATATTTCAGCAAAAGTCATTAACAGGTTTTAGCTTAAATAATTTCTTACCCGACTTTAAGTCGATAAAAGAGGGTAACGTTGATAACCTATTGTACAGAAACTCCATTGAAGAGTACTTTAAAAGCATTAACAAATACCTAAAGATTATTAGTTTCCCTCTTGACAAAGATGGCTACTGTATGTTTATACATGACATTACAGATTATAAAAACATCATTAAAGCAAAAGCAAAGAGCGAACTACGCTATGCAAAGCTAGTTGAGGATGCACCTGCACTAATTAGACGATTTGATATTAATGGCATTTTGAGTTATGTGAATTCATATTATGCTACCTACCTTAATTCTGATACAAAATCCTTATTAGGTGCCAATGTATATAGTTTATTAGAAGACGGAAAAAGGCGTGTCTTTAAGAAAAACATAGATCTATTATCTGCAATCAATCCCATCATAGAATACGAACAACATTTTATTGATAATGATGGAAAAGAACATTGGATTAAATGGATAGATAGAGCACTATTTGATTTACAGTCAAATATTGTAGAATATCAATCCATTGGAATGGACTTTACGAACCTTAAACAAACAGAACTATTGCTAGAAGAACAGAAAAACAGATTGGATGCCATTTTTGAAAATTCACTTATGGGCATCTGTGTAATTAGTAATAAAGGAAATTTAATTACCAGCAACCAAAGGTTAGCTACAATGCTTGGTTTTACGCACATGAAAGACTTTATCGGTAAAAACTATTTAGATTTTGTAGCAAATAAAAGTGTACATGACGATATAAAAGAAAATTTTAAAACCGTTTTTTCAGGCAGTGTAAGTAGCTTCAACACTCAACGTCAATATAGAAGCATCGATAATAGATTGTTTTGGGGAGATATTTATATTACACCTATCTCTTTCGAAAATGGTAGAGTAACAGAGGCCGTAGGCATGGTGGTTGATATATCAATGCGTAAAAAAGCAGAAGAAGAACTCAAAGAGAATGAAGAGAAGTTAAGACAACTAAATCTCACTAAAGACAAGCTATTCTCTGTTATAGCACATGATATTAGAAACCCTTTTAATGCAATATTAGGCTTCGCTAATATTCTTGAAAATAGCATTGAAGATTTATCTACAATTGAAATTAAAGAGTTTGCACACAAAATTGTTAACGCAAGCGAACAAACTTTTAAGCTACTCGAAGATTTACTTACTTGGGCAAAATCCCAACTAGGACAACTTAAAGTCTACAAAGAACTTTTTAATCCTTCCACTGTGGTTGATGAGTGCATTCTATCACTTGAGGCTTTAAGCAAATCAAAAGATATAAGTATAGAAGCGACAGTTACAGAAGGTTTAATTTTAAACAGCGACTTAACAATGTTTAAATTTATAATGCGAAACTTGTTGCACAATGCTATAAAATATTCTTATAATGGAAGTAAGGTACTCTGTGTAATTGAAGGATTTGATGACCAGAACATTGAACTCAGAGTAAAAGATTATGGCGTTGGAATAAAAGCTAAAAAGTTGAAAAATCTATTTGATATTAATGAGCTAGTCTCTTCAAGAGGAACTGCTGAAGAAAAAGGCACAGGATTAGGACTATCGATGGTAAAAGAAATGACGGAATTAAATGGCGGATACATCACTGTAAAGAGTCAAGCAAAGAAGGGAAGTGAGTTCTCTGTCATTCTTCCCAAGGGCTAAAAAGCCTCTGAAAGTCTAAAATACACATTACTATTCTCACGCCCCATTGCCAAATCTAGTGCTGCATTTATCTTCAGCTTCTTAAACATTTTAAACCTAACTCCAGTTCCAATAGATGGAAGGAAATTGGCATTATTGATATGCCAAACTTGATCAAATAACAAACCAACTCCACCAAACGCAACCACACCCCACCTTTTAGAGAACATCCATCGCATTTCTGATTGATAAGTTACGATGGAATTATCCATATAACGTCCACTAATATAACCTCTCAGAATTGACGATCCACCGGGGGAAGCCTTCTCGTGTAATGGCATTTCTCCAAAACCAATTTGTGAATAAAGTCTATTGGCAAATATAATTGGCTTGGGTGTATCTATTGGAAAGTAATTTGTAAGTCCGATTGTTACCTTCTGATAGGGTTCTATTTCGTTATCTAATTCAACTAAGCCCTGAATTGTACCTTCTAAAAACCAAGCCTTTGTTGGAAAATAGATATCGTCGCGTGTATCAAATGAAACTTTTAATCCAGGCGTTACATACCAATTATAATTTACTTTTTCACTCTCGTCTGATTCTGAGCCAAATTCACTCAAATAATTTGCATTCACAATAGGTCCTAAGTAGAAGTCTGGCACAATGCTATACAAACCAGAAAAGCTGGAAGAAAATCCACGAAAGTGTAATTTGGAGTATTGCGAATTCTCTGGATCAAGATGGACATTCATATAACCTACATAACCATCGAACCAAAATTTATTTTTATTTAGATAGTTAGTACTCTTTATACCAGAAATTAATGACCCTCGTAAATTAACCATTAAAAGACCCTGAATGGTAGATGGGTGCGTCTCCTCACTTAAACCAGGCAATTTATATATAACTACTGGCACAATGGCAATTCCTGTTCCAAAGGATGGGTTAAATGTAGGAGCAGGTAATATACCAACATCTTTTTGAAGCGCATCCGTTACTAAGGAATCAAGAGCTTTATAGGAGTGCTGTAAAGATTGCGGGATTTGTGCTGTAGATACTGAATACATACAGATTGTTAGAAATAGATAAATATATCTCAATCCACCTTTTATATAACGCAATGTATGTTTCCCAGATAAAGTCATTACTGCAAAATAATAAAAAAGCAATGCTTAGACATTGCTTTTTAAAATTAATAAGGGAATTACTTATGCCTTTTTCTTAATTCCTCGGCTAAATCTTCAATACGATACCCTTTGTAGGTAAGTAGAACAATTAAATGATACAAAAGATCTGCACCTTCATACAAAAAGTTTTCGTCATCGTTAGCCATAGCTCCGATTACAGTTTCTATTGCCTCTTCACCAACTTTTTGTGTTATTTTTCGAATACCTTTCTTAAATAAATGAGTAGTATAAGAATCAGCAGGCATTTCCTCTTTACGCTTATCAATAAAATCTTGAAGCTCTGTTAAAAAGGTAATATCTGCTTTATTTTCCTCTTGAAAACAAGTATCATCGCCAGTATGACACACGGGGCCAACTGGATTAGCCTTAATTAGCAATGTATCATCATCGCAATCAATTGCAATTGAAACCACATTTAAAAAGTTGCCCGACTCTTCACCTTTGGTCCACAAGCGATTCTTTGTGCGGCTAAAGAAGGTAACTTTTCGCTCTTCTTGTGTTTTATCAAATGCCTCTTGATTCATAAAACCAAGCATTAATACTTTGTTTGTAACTGCATCTTGAATAATTGCAGGCACCAATCCATTTCCTAATTTATCGAAATCTATTTTCATATTTAAGTCTTTAGTTAGCTGTTAGCATGTGCCGAAATAGCAATTAACAAGCTTTTGTTTTTATTACAACCTTACACTAATTCCCTCGGTATTGAGGTATTGTTTCAAATCAGGAATTCCGATTTCTTTATAGTGGAAAATACTAGCTGCTAAACCAGCATCTGCTTTTCCTTTTGTAAACACATCTTTAAAATGCTCCATACTACCAGCTCCACCACTGGCAATGATAGGAATAGTAAGATCTGTTGATAGTTTAGCAAGTGCTTCGTTCGCAAAACCTTGCTTTACACCATCATGATCCATTGATGTAAACAATATTTCGCCAGCTCCTCTATCTTCAGCTTCCTTAGCCCAAGAGAACAAGCGCTTCTCTGTTTCAATTCGACCACCATTTACAGTAACTGCCCAATCGTCGCCCGACATATGCTTAGCATCTATAGCAGTTACAACAAACTGGCTTCCGAAATTGAGTGCCATATCATTAATTAACTGAGGGTTTCGAACTGCAGAGGAGTTAATACTGATTTTATCGGCCCCGGCATTAAGTAAAGCCTCGGCATCTTTAATTTCACTAATTCCACCACCTACTGTAAACGGGATATTTACGTGCTGCGCTATACGCTTTACCAAATCAACAAAGGTTTTACGCCCCTCGTGACTAGCTGTAATATCAAGGAATACAAGTTCGTCGGCCCCTTGTTCGGCATATAAAGCACCCAACTCAACAGGATCACCAACTTCTTTTATTCCTACAAATTTAATCCCTTTCACTGTCATCCCATTTTTAATATCTAAACAGGGAATTATTCTTTTTGCGAGCATTTTTCTTTAGTTTATTAGCCAGTAGTCAATGGCTAGTAATTTAAGTTTGTATTTAGGCTTTTTTGCAGTAATTATCATCATCCTCTAAAGTGAGTTTGCTATAAACTACTAACTATACCTCTCCAATTCCTTCAGGCTAATACGTCCTTCATAAATTGCTTTTCCGGTAATTACTGCAGGTACCTTAGCTTCAACTAATTCGTCGATATCTGCTAAACTACTCAATCCACCACTTGCTACTAAGTATAAATCAGGAGATTGTTTTAATAACTTTTTGTACAGTTCTGTTGAAGTTCCTTGCAACATCCCATCTTTACTGATATCTGTGCAAATTACTTTATTAATTCCTAGTTGCTCATATTCTTTAACAAAAGGAAGTAATTCTAAATCTGATGTTTCGAGCCAACCACCAACAGCAATCTTTTCATCTTTAACATCAGCTCCTAAGATTATCTTATCTGAGCCGAACTTCTCTATCCAACTTGTAAAAACGGCTTTATTTTTAACAGCAATACTTCCGCCAGTTATCATTTGGGCTCCACTCTCAAAAGCAATTTTAAGATCCTCATCGGTTTTTAAACCTCCTCCAAAATCAATTACTAAGTTCGTTTTGCTGGCAATTTGTTCTAGCACCTTATAGTTAATGATTCGCGAAGCTTTAGCCCCATCTAAATCTACTAAATGTAGTCTTTTGATACCATGATCCTCGAACATCTTAGCCACTTCAAGCGGGTTTTCGTTATAAACCGTTTTTTGGTCATAATCACCCTGGCTTAAACGCACACATTTTGCATCGATAATATCAATGGCTGGGATTATATCTATTTTGGCCATTATTATAGTTTAATGAAGTTTGCTAAAATTTTTGAACCTACATCACCACTCTTTTCAGGGTGAAATTGGGTAGCATAAAAGTTATCCTTTTGCAAAGCAGAACTGTAAGGTAAAATATAGTTTGTTGTAGCTGCAGTATCATTACCTAATGCCACATAGAAACTATGAACAAAGTATACAAACTGATCTTCGATGCTCGAATCAAACAAAGCACTTTTGGTATTACCAATGGTATTCCATCCCATTTGAGGCACCTTAATATTCTCTGTATTATTTTCAGGAAGTTGAAATTTCTTTACCTCCTCATCAAATATACCAAGACAATCAACATTACCTTCTTCGGAGTGTTTACACATTAGTTGCATACCAAGGCAAATGCCTAAAACAGGTTGCTTTAAACTCAAGATAAGTTCATCCAACTCTTGTTCTTTCAGGTATTTCATGGTTGTGCTAGCCTCTCCCACTCCTGGAAAAATAACTTTATCTGCACTTTTTATTTCTTCAGGATCTGAAGTTATAATATGCTCCACTCCCAACCTATCAAGCGCAAAGCTTACGGATTGAATATTACCCGCGTTATATTTTATTATAGCAATTTTCATATTTATTAGGCCTTATAGGAATTTGTAATCTTACTTTAGTAAATCTTCAATTACAACATTCATTTTATTAAACTCTTCTTCATTAAAAAGACGAGTTAACATTACAATTTTACCGTCTCTATCGATAATTACATTTCGTGTAATACCAGCCTTCTTCTTTGCGTATAAACCAAAAATATCAGCGCCATCATCTAAACCTAAAGGATAAGATATGCCTGTATCTTTAGCAAATTTATTCACAGTCTCAAGAGGTTCATCTCTATCTAAGCCAACCAGTACAAAGTCCTTATCTTTATTCTTTTTCCAAATATCATTCTCAATATGTGGCATCTCTGCACGACAAACACCACACCAACTTGCGGTAAATTGTAACATTACAACTTTGCCTTTATGATCAGACAACTTAAACGTTTTGCCATTATTCAATTTACACTCAAAATCAGGAGCTATATCTCCAACTTTAACAATATACCCTCTATCATCCTTCTTCTGTGCATGAGTAAAATTTAAACCAATACACATTAATGCTAAAGCAAATAAATAGTTCTTCATTTTTCTTAATTAAATATTATTGTTCGGTTTTTATAAACCAATGTTTTTCTATCGATATGCGCTTTTACGGCACGTGCCAACACAATTTTCTCAACATCTTTCCCTTTTTGGATAAGGGTTTGGATTGAGTCGTGATGAGAAATACGATTAATATCCTGTTCAATAATTGGCCCTGCATCCAAATCAGAAGTTACATAATGACTGGTAGCTCCAATAATTTTAACCCCACGTTTATGTGCAGCATGATAAGGCTTAGCTCCTGCAAATGCAGGTAAAAAGGAATGGTGGATATTAATAATCTTCTCAGGATAACTTTTGATAAACTCGGCTGAAAGCACTTGCATATAGCGTGCTAATACAGCAAAATCAATCTTATACTTTTTCAGCACCTCAAGTTGTTTCTTTTCTTGTTCTGCTTTTGTTTCAGCAGTAATTGGAATATGCACAAAATCAATTCCGAATTGCTTTGCCACAGGCTCTAGGGTAGTGTGATTACTTATTATAACTGGCACATCTACCTTATATTCTCCAGTTTGATAACGCGCCAGTAAATCGTATAAACAGTGCGCCGCCTTAGACACAAAAATTGCCATACGAGGTTTTTCATCAGAGAAATTTAAAGTATACTTCATCTGATATGGCTCACCAAGAAACTTTGAAAAAGTAGAATCAATTTCACTTTTAGGTAGATTAAAATTACTTAAATCCCAAACCACACGCATAAAGAAAAGATTATCTTCTCTATCTACATGCTGATCTACCTCAACAATATTACCATGGTGGAGATTAATAAAATCGGTAACTCGTGCAACAATTCCACTTTGATCAGGGCAATGTATCTTTAATATGGCTGTATTATTAACTTTGTTTTCCATGCAATTCAGACTTGATAGTTTATTTTGTTTCCTCTGAGAGGGCTGCAAAAATAAGGATTTATCATCAGATGTTAAATGAAAATCTGATTTTTATCATACTTCAATTAAGCTTTGATGCTTTTAATGTAAGTATTGATATCTTTCTTAAGATCGCTTGCTTCTCCAAGCATTTTTACAAAGCCACTTCCGATAATTGCACCTTCGGCATATTTACAAGTAGTTTCAAATGATTCTTTATCACTGATACCGAATCCGATTAATGATGGATTTTGCAAGCCAAGAGACTTCACTCTTTCAAAATAGGCCAACTGCTCATCTGATAATCCTTTTTTTGCACCAGTTACTGAAGCTGACGAAACCATGTAAATGAAACCATTTGTATTGGCATCAATTAACTTAATACGTTCTTCAGGTGTTTGAGGAGTTATTAAGAAAATATTTGAAACTCCATTGGCATCAAAGGTTGGCTTATAAACATCTAAATATTCCTGAAAAGGCAAGTCAGGAAGAATAACACCATCAACACCAACTTCGTTGCATTTCTTGGCAAAAGCCTCCATTCCGTATTTGTGTACTGTATTTAAATAACCCATCAATACAATTGGCATTTTTACTTTTGAACGTACATTAGCCAATTGTTCAAAAAGAACTTTTAGGCTCATTCCGTTTTCTAAGGCTTTCTCTCCACTTTTCTGAATGGTTGGCCCATCTGCTAAAGGATCTGAAAAGGGAATTCCAATTTCAACAATATCAGCACCTGACTCTTCAAGAGCTTCGAGTATTGGTACAGTATCATTTAAATTAGGGTAACCTGCCGAATAATATATTGAAAGTATATCTTTCTTATTTTGAAATAATTCTTTTATTCTGCTCATCTTTTAAAGTATCAAGTCTATAAACTAAAACGATCCATATAGGTACTCATATCCTTATCTCCTCTACCCGATAAAGTAATAACCACAGTATCTTCTGGCTTAAACTCCATTTTATTAAGTGCCACAAAAGCATGTGCACTCTCCATAGCCGGTATAATACCTTCTAATCGGGTAACTTCAAGCGCCATATCTAAAGCCTCTTGGTCTGTTGCATCCAGAAAAATAGCTCTATCTGTATCTTTTAAATGTGCATGTTGAGGTCCGATACCTGGATAATCTAAACCTGCAGAAATGGAGTAAGGCTCGATAATCTGCCCATCGTCATCCTGAATTAAGAAAGTTTTGCTTCCATGGATAATACCAATATCACCTAATGCAATTGTTGCAGCTGTTTCTCCAGAATCAATACCTAGTCCGGAAGCTTCTACAGCAACTAATTTGACTTGTTCATCATCTAAGAAATTATAAAAACTTCCCGAAGCGTTACTGCCACCTCCCACACAAGCAACAACATAATCAGGGTATTCACTTCCTGTTTTCTCTTTAAGCTGTGTTTTTGTTTCCTCACTAATCACACTCTGAAAACGCGCTACAATATCGGGATAAGGATGTGGGCCCACCACAGAACCAATAATATAAAAGGTATCCTCTGGATTACAAATCCAATCGCGGAGCGCTTCGTTTGTAGCATCCTTCAAGGTTTGATTACCTGATTCTGCTGCAACTACTTTGGCACCTAGCATTTTCATACGAGCCACATTGGGAGCTTGACGTTCAATATCAAGTGCACCCATATAAATTACACAATCCATGCCCATTAAAGCACAGGCCGTTGCTGTTGCTACCCCATGCTGACCAGCACCTGTTTCTGCAATAATGCGAGTTTTACCCAATTCTTGGGCCAATAAGATTTGACCTAAAGAGTTGTTTATTTTATGAGCTCCCGTATGATTTAAATCTTCGCGCTTTAAATACACATTGGTTTTATATTTTTCGGAAAGACGCTCTGCATAATATAAAGGGGTCGGGCGTCCTACATAATCTTTTAGAAGCTTTACATACTTCTTACTAAACTCAGGTGTATTAATAACATCTAAATACACACTTTTGAGTTTATCGATATTGGGCTGAAGCATTTCAGGAATATAAGCACCGCCAAACTGGCCGTACATTCCTTTTTCATCAACATTATACTTAGAACTCATATTATTGATTTTTAATTTTCTGAATAAACTGTTTTACCTTCTCTACACTTTTAAGTGCTGGTTCAATCTCAAAACGACTGTTAATATCGACTGCATGAATATTTACATCCTTCAATTTTAGAATATCTGAAGCATCATCCACATCGATACCTCCACTTAAGAATAAAGGCTTTTGATTATTGTATTGTTTTAATAATTCCCAATTGAATTTATGTCCGCTACCTCCATAATTTTTGGTTTTGGTATCAAATAAAAAGTAATCAGTACACAGTGCATATGGATCAAGAGTACTAAAGTCAAACTCTTCTGAAACCTGAAAGGCTTTAATTGTTTCCAATCCTAAACTTTGAACTGAAGCACAAAACTCAGGCGATTCATTGCCATGCAACTGCACGGCATTCAGTCCACATTTATTAACGCAACTTTTTATGTAGCTGAATTCAGCATTTACAAAGACACCCGTTTTTGTAATGGTATTGGGAAGTTGCTTTAATAACTCAACATCGATAATACCCTCAACAAAACGTGGTGATTTACCATAAAAGATAAAGCCTAAATAATCTGGCCCTAAGGCAGCGACAGCTTTTATATTATCACTATCGCGCATACCGCATACTTTTATTTGTATGGATTGTGACATTTACTGTGCTATTGATTTTGAGAATTCGATGCAAGCGTCACCAGGGTTGTTGGTGCGCATAAAGTTTTCGCCAATTAAAAAGCCTTGGAAACCATGTTTGCGAAGCAGGAAAATATCCTCGGGAGTATAAATTCCGCTCTCTGAAATTTTCACAGCACTATCGGGCATTTGTTTTGCCAAATCGATACTCTGCTGTAACGAAACTTCAAATGTTTTCAGGTTTCTATTATTAACCCCTACTACATCAACCAAAGGATTTACTATATCTAACTCTTCTTTACTATGTACTTCCATTAAGATATCTAAACCCAAATCCTTAGCTAACTTTGAAAGTTCCTCGGCTTCTTGATAGGATAAAATAGCTGCAATTAATAAAATAGCACTACCTCCAATGGCTTTTGCCTCATGCACCTGATACGGCGAAATCATAAAATCTTTACGAAGCAAAGGAACAGTAGTTAACTTTCTAGCTCCTATTAAATCGCTTTTATTTCCTCCAAAAAACTCGGAATCCGTCAGCACACTAATGCCTGAAACACCCGCTTCTTCATATTTGGGCACAACATCTTCAACCGTTGACATACTGTTGATAACTCCTTTTGAAGGAGATTGACGCTTATATTCTGAGATAATTCCATTATGCTCCCCATCAGTTAAATAGGTTTTTAACGATGGTACTTCAGCTTTATAACAATCGTAAGATTTAAGTTTATCTATTGTTTTAAATTCTTCGTGTTGCTTCACTTCAATACGTTTCTGAGCAACTATTTTATCAAGGATATTCATAATCTTTATGATTGCTTATTTTATTTCAATTAAGGTTTTAAGTACACTTTCGGCTTTGCCTGATAATAATGAATCTTTTGCCAACTCAATCGCCTCCTCTATAGATTTAGATTGATCCATACACTTTATAGCCAATCCTGCATTTGCAAAAACAGCACTATTTTGAGCTTCAGTTCCTTTACATGAAAGGATATCTGTAAATATTTTGGATGCTTCGTTTACCGTATCTCCTCCAAAAATTTCATTTTGCTGTATACGTTTAAAGCCAATTTGTTCAGGAGTAATTAATTTCTCTCCTTCATTATCTATAATTTTAAAATCGCCTGTTAGCGATATTTCATCATAGCCATCTAAACTATGCACAATAGAATAATTTTTTGTGGTATTTTGATAGAGGTATTGGTACAAACGTAACAACTCTAAACTAAAAACACCTAAGAATTGATTCTTCGGAAAAGATGGATTTACGATTGGCCCTAACATATTGAAGAAGGTTTTTAAACCCAATTCTTTTCTGAAAGGTGCTACCGCTTTCATGGCCGGATGAAAAAGCGGGGCATGTAAAAAAGTTATACCTGCCTTATCGACTTGCTTTTTAAGTAAGTCTTCATTATTTGTGAAAGAATATCCTAGATACTCCATTACATTTGATGAACCACACGCCGAAGAAACCCCATAATTCCCATGCTTGGTAACTTTATACCCTGCACCAGCCACCAAAAAAGAAGACAATGTACTAATATTAAAGGTGTTTTTACCATCGCCACCGGTACCCACAATATCGATGGCGTTAAATTCTGAAAAATCCATTTTTAAACAAAGCTCCAACAATGCATCGCGGAAACCACTTAGTTCCTCAACACTAATTGGACGCATCATAAATACACTTAAAAAGGTAACTACCTGCGAATTATTGTATTTATTGGCGGCTATATTTATCAGCACTTCTTTGGCCTCTTGGCTAGTGAGCTGTTTATGCTGTATGAGTTTTTGTAATATTTCTTTCATCTTTCTAATAAATAACGAAACACAAGTATCAAGAAATAGGGCTTAATTACATTGTGCCTTATATTAAAATTCGATTTAGTTAGTTAACCAATTGCGCATCATATCTTTTCCGTGCTCGGTTAAGATAGATTCTGGGTGAAACTGCACACCTCTAACATCGTGTTCTTTGTGTCTAATTCCCATTATTTTACCTTCATCATCACGCGAAGTAACTTCGAAACAATCTGGTAAACCCTCATCTTCAACTGCCCAAGAGTGGTATCGGCCAACATTTATTTTTGATGGCATATTTTTAAACAGAATTTCACCCTCATCAATAATATCAATTGGAGTAGCTATGCCATGAAAAACAGTGGGTAAGTTGGCAATTTGTCCGCCATAAGCCTCGGCTATTGCCTGATGACCGAGGCACACACCCATAATACTTTTTGAACTACCGTACTTTTTAATAAGATCTATTAAAATACCTGCTTCGTGCGGAACGCCAGGTCCGGGTGATAATAAAATCTTATCGTACTTATTAATTTCTTCAATGTCTATTTTATCATTTCTATAAACATCTACCTTTTCACCAACAATTTCCTCAATATAATGAACCAAGTTGTATGTGAACGAATCGTAATTATCGAAAACTAATATCTTCATTTCTTTATAATTATTGAGTTATTGTATGTTAAAATTCATTTGCTAACTCGATAGCTTTTTTCAAAGCACCCAATTTATTATTTACTTCTGCCAATTCGCTTTCTGGTTCCGATTTTGAAACAACTCCGGCTCCAGCCTGATAAAATAAAGTATTATCCTTGCAAAGGAATGAGCGAATCATGATGGCCTGATTAAATGAACCATCGAAATTGATGATTCCAATACAGCCACCATAATAACCACGATTTTGATTCTCGTATTTCTCAATCAGCTGCATTGCTTTATACTTAGGCGCTCCCGATAGAGTTCCTGCAGGGAAAGTATCCGCCATTACCCTACAGGTATTAGAACCTTCCTGCAGTTCTCCGCTCACATCAGAAACCAAATGCAATACATGTGAGTAATATTGAACTTCTTTATAAGTATTCACTTTTACATTCTCACAATTTCTACTTAGGTCGTTACGTGCCAAATCAACCAACATCACATGCTCTGCATTTTCCTTAGGATCAGCACTCAATTGCTCGGCTAATTTTTTATCCTTTGCATCGTCACCAGTTCTTTTAAAAGTACCAGCTATTGGATTAATTGTAGCCACATTATCATCTATTACCAACTGAGCTTCGGGTGAAGAGCCTAATATTTTATAGCCACCATAATCGAAATAAAACAAATAAGGAGAAGGATTGATATTTCTTAAAGCACGGTATACATTAAAGTCGTCGCCCGAATATTTTCTTTTAAACTGACGAGATAAAACTATTTGAAAAACATCACCTTTAAAACAGTGCTCTTTTCCTTTCTTAACCATTTCAATATACTCCTCATCCGTCACATTGCTAGTTTCCTTTTCTTCAGCATTAAAGCGGTAAGAGGTAACAGTTCTATTGTTAAGCAATTTGATAATCTCATCTAACTCACTAGAATCACCTTCAGGTAAATTTTCGATGAGTTTTATCTGATTTGAAAAATGGTTAAAGGCCAGTATGTACTTATAATAATTATAACGCATCTCTGGAATCTCATAATCGCTATTCACACCATTATCAAACTCTAAAGACTCAAAATGCTGCACTGCATCGTATGATGAATAACCAAATAAGCCATTTGTTTCAATATGGTTATCGCTATTCGAAACATTGAATAATTTTAAAAATGCATCTAGCTGCGCCGGAATATCTTTTTCTGAAGCTGGTAATCCGTCTTCTTTACTTCCATCTGTTGAAGTAAGCTCTACTTTTCCTTTTTTTACCAGAAACTCTGCTAAAGTATTAAAGCAAATGTAAGACATTGAATTACTATTACCATGATAGTCAGACCCCTCTAACAGAATCGTGTTAGGAAAAAGATCTCGTAATTTTAAATAAACACTTACAGGTGTTACAATATCAGCAATATCAGCAGGTATTTTTTTTGAGCTGCATTTTATATTTATGTTTTTCATGATATGACTTATTTGAAATTGTTGAAAAAAAAATGGCTTACCGAGGATTCGGTAAGCCATTTTTCAAAATATTTTGTATAGCGTAGCGATTAACCTCTTTTTAAGTTAAGAAAAGCCAATGCCACCACCATGTATTGTTCATATTATTTATCATCTGCTTATAAATTGTTAGCGATTGCAAAGTTTAATAATATTTTTGAAATATCAAAATAATATCAAACTGAGTTTACGATAATTTTAATGATGTTTTAGCACCAAATACATCTTGTGATATACTAAAGATTGTTTGATCAAATTCTTCGCTAAGCCACTTGTAGAGAGTTGTAGCTTCAGAATCGTTTAACCATCCAAGAGATTTTTCCAATTCTTTTTTAAATAACTCAGGGTATTTGGCAACGCCTAACAATACCGACTTTTGATGTTCTAACATAATAATTATAGATTTCAATTAAAATTTACTTTGCAAAAGAACCACCTAATTATTAAGCTAATATATCTTTAACTACAACAATAAATTAAGTTCCCTTACTTCTGTTGGATACTTGAAGATAGGAATAATTATCTGACTTAAAAATTTAATCAAGTACCATACTTAGAGGGTCTTTCATCAATAATAAAAACAACAAACGACACATAACCTACAAGTTACACGCCTCCTTTAAAATGAATATAAATAAGACAAAAACACATCAAACATTTTGACATTACTAGGCATAGCTATTGATTACCAAACTCATAAACTTGTGAGTTTTTGTTGAAAATTTTATCTTTATTAAATTCTCAATAATCCAGATCTTATTATGACGAACACTCCTATTTATTTTATTGATGCATTTACATCTGATTTATTTTCAGGGAATAGTGCTGCTGTAGTAATATTGAATAATTGGCCAAGCGATGCGCTAATGCAAAATATTGCAAAAGAGAATAATTTATCAGAAACGGCTTTTGTAGCTCCCCATAATTCTGAATTAAAAATACGTTGGTTTACTCCAACTATCGAAGTTGATTTATGTGGTCATGCTACCTTAGCGGCAGCATATGTAATGTTTGAACATGAGAATTATGAGGGTGATGAAATTACGTTTCATTCAAAAAGTGGAGTTCTTAAAGTATACCGCAGAGACGATCACTTGGAGCTAGACTTCCCAAAGGATACTATTACTCCCGTGCTCGAATTTCCTGAATTAATTAGATTTGACAAAAGTGAGTTGATTAAAGAAATATACAAAGGCAGAACTGATTATATGTTTGTGCTAGACTCTGAAAAACACATTAAAGACTACGCCCCTTCTTTTAATATAATAAAGCAATTGGAATGCAGAGGAATAATTATAACTGCTCCATCTAAAACAGAGGTTGATTTTGTATCTCGTTTTTTTGCACCTCAAAGTGGAATTGATGAAGATGCAGTTACTGGCTCAGCCCACACAACGCTCACTCCCTTTTGGGCTCAAAGGCTAGGTAAATCTAAACTAACTGCCCATCAACTCAGCGCACGTGGAGGCAAGTTAAGCTGCGAACTCAATGGCGATAGAGTTTATATAGGTGGCAACTGTGTAACCTACATAAAAGGCAGCTTACTTATAAACACTTAACTATCGTATACTTTTTACACTAGATCGCTTATTTGGTGTTAAGTCGAAGTTAACACCAAGCTTAAAACCAGCTTTTGTTAATTGAATTTTATCTGCAATATTAATGGTTCCTGTGTAAGAATTTGGATCAGTTAATAAGCCTTCAGCAGTAGTGCTTGAAATATTATTAAGACCAGGCTGATAATATAAACCAAATGCCAAATTTAATCGCTTACTAACATAATATTCCGAACCCACTTCAATTAACCATGCGATAGAAGTATTAAATTCGGTAACGGTAGATAGCTCGGTAATATCCCGTGTATAAAAACCATATTCGGGCACATCATCAATTGTTAAATTCCATTGTGGATAATAACCAGAGGTTGACAAACTCCCTGAATTTATGGTAGTTTTAACGGTTCCTAAAAACGAGAATACCGGCCCTGTAGCACCATACAAAATAAAGTCGCTACTAATCCACTTTTGATATCTGAAAAACAAAGGAACCTCTATTGCTCCAATCGTATGCTCCTCTTCAATGTTAGTGCCACTAGCCATTAAAATGTAGGCATCATTATCCTGATCAATCATCGGTGCTTCCGATTGAAATGATCCGAGATTAAATGTAGCGCCATATTCATTATAGCGAATCCCAGACCCAATTATCATATATTCTGATATATGGTATTGAATATCTGCTCCAAAGCCTATACCCATCATTGACTCAGAACTATTCGTCCCATAGTCGTAGTTTACAGATTGTGAACCATACGATATAAACGGAGACAGTTTAATCTGCGCATTTAAGACCACAATTGGCATCTGCAGAACAAGAATAATTAAAGAGAGCTTTATATAGTTTTTCACAATGTAGTTGTATTAAAGGTAAATTATTAGCGTACAATAATTTTCTGAGTTGATGTAATTCCTCCTTGTGTTTTTATGATATAGACACCGTTTTTATCCAATTGAAACACTTCTTTCTGGCCAGCATTAAAAATCTGTTTTACTAGCTTTCCTGAAGTATTATAAATGGATATGGACGTTGGCTCAATTACATTAGTATTATCTGCTGATAACTCAACATTGATATTTTCTCCTGCTTGAGCAGGAGATGGGTAAGCGCGTGCCGATTTGGTTGCGGATTGAGAAATTTTATTACTTGTATAAACATCTCCCTTATTGGTAGTAACCACACAATAATACTCACCATCTAAACCTTCGGCTGAGTGATAAAATTGCTTTTCTGCATCAGTAAGTTTAGCCCCATTCTGATACCATTGGTAACTTTCAAATTGCTCTTGAACATTATCAACTAACAACATATTACTTCCCTTACTATGTATGGTTACATCTAGGTTTACCGTAAATAAAACTGAAACCGATTCAGCAGCGTTATAATTATTATTACCATCTTCTGAAGCAATAATATTAACTGATCCATATGAATGAATGGTTAGAACATTATTATCAACACTCACTATATTATTATCGGAGCTACTAAACGAAATAGCCTCGCCAGAAGTCGCAATTGCAGATAATTCGATGGTTTTGTCTTTCTCGTAACGAGTACTGGTTTCCATATCAAACTGAATACTATTTTCAGCTTTATTTATGGTGAGCGTACCCTCACTATAAATAATATTATAGTTTAAGCCATTGTTTCCATCATCAACTTTTAGAGTATTTTGTAAAATGTTGTACTGTCCGGCATCAAGACTTGCATTTACACCTATTTCGCCAACAAAATCATCCCCATTAAGTGGTGCTCCAGATAAAATTACATACGATAAAGTTGGCAATGGCTCTCCATATATTATTGTTTTATTATCCGCGCTAATTTCGATACTTATTTGCTCAATAGAAGCCGTGAGCATTGGTTGAGTTAAATTATAATTATTACTCTCATCACCTGAAATGCTTAATGACTCTAATGTAATACTCTTTTGATTGCCTGCGTTCGCATCAACAAAAGAAACTACTGGATTCGAATTAGATAATAATACATCATCACCATCAATAACTCCTTGCAAACTAGCTATACCTGTTAGAGTAGCAGTATTGGTTTTATCGTAGGTTTTATCGACAACCCCCAAGCCTGTTACAGTTAGTTCTTTTACGGTAATATTGGCCGTAAAATCACCCGGGTTACTAAGCGTATAGTTTGCATTATCTGATCCTGAGATGGATAGATTACTCAGACTGATACTTTTATTTTGCGCCACATTTTTATCCTCAAAAAACGCGTTGATCGCACCAATATTTAGCACAACATCATCTCCATCTAAAATTCCGTTAAGAGTTGGATTTCCATCCACTGAAGCAGATGTATTACCATCGTAAACCTTATCACTAAAACTTAAACCTTCGAGTTTTAACTCTACAGGTGTAATATTGGCATATGAATTTGGGATCGAATTTAGATTGTAATTGCTAGCATCAGTTCCACTAATACTAAAAGAGGTAAACTCAACCTTTTTATTATCTCCGATATTGGCATCTTCAAAATTGGCAGAACCTTCAATTAAGCTCACATCATCTCCTATTATAACACCAATTAATGAAGGGTTCTCAGTATATTGAGCACTCGTATTCTTATCGTATTGCTTATTTTCAGCTGATAGTGCTGAAGCAGAAATATCCTTTGTTGATATAGTTGCAGTACTAGTAACTATACCTAATATATAGTTATTGATATCATCTCCTGATAGTGTGTAACCCGTAATACTAACAACCTTATCGATCCCGACATTCTTTGAATCGAAAACCGCTTCCAAAGATGTTGTTTCTAAAATTACATTATCTGCCCCAACAATACCCACTAAATCGCCATTGTTTAAAAGTGTTGCTAGCGCAGTACCATCATACGCCTTATTTGCAACAACAATATTATCGATAGTTAATTCTTTGCTAGTAACAATAACTGACAACTCTTCAAGTTTATCAGGATAATCGATATTATTATTCGCCCTGAAAATTAAACTATATTTTGTTGCAGGGTCAGTTTTCGCAGGGATAGTACTTGAATTAGCAAAAAAGAATTCGCCATCAATACTAGTTCCATATCTATTATCAATAGCTGAGCCATCTGTAAAGGTAATTTCACCTAAAGTGGTTCCATACTCAACAACCGGAATGCTTGGTAATACTACATCGATAAATATACTTTCGTAGGCCCCGATATCAACTTTAGCATTAAACAAACGGGAATCATCATTTAAATCTTTAAAATCGTATATATCATCCGTTGTCAATTCATTACCATTCAAATCGGTATCTAAACCAATAGAATTTTCGTTTAATTTATCATTATCTCCATTTTCGATTAAAGAGGAAGTTTTCTCAATATCCCAATTAGCCAATAACACTTCCTCAGATTCCTCTGTCCCATTAATGACTCCAGCAAAACTAGTTGGATTCAGGAATCTTGGATATAACAAGCTTTCGGTACCATTATTACTAGCCGCTAATCGAATATTAGAATCCGAATAGTCTTGATTCTCAATGGCACAATAATCTAGATTTGAAGATGAAGATAGATACAGTTGTGGCGTACTACCAGCTTCAATTAGCTCGTTACCCCAAATAACTGAATTATAAACAGAACTTTCTTCTGAATACAATCCCCCTCCAGAGGCTAACTCAGCAACACAATTATTCTTTACAATATTTGAATTAACCAAATAAGATTGACGCACATATAAACCTCCACCTCGGTTACTTGCTGAATTATTAAATACTAAACAATTAAAAAAAGAAGATGATATTGCGTAAGATGCACCCCCATAATTTTCTGAAGAACAATTGAATATTTTAGATTGCGATATGGAAGAATCTATACCATAAATTCCACCGCCATTAGCTCCGCTACCTTTACTTGAACAGGATCTAATAACTGAACCTATGATTCGAGAACCTTGACTATATATTCCACCACCATCACTTTTGTAACTGTCATCGGAAAAACACCCCTCAATAGTGGAATTACGAATTGAAGAATTTATGGCAAACACACCACCCCCACTTAACGATGTAGAGCTCTCTCCCTCAATATGACAATTTAGAACTTTGCTATTCTCAAAGTTCGAATTGGTAAGATATACACCACCTCCTTGAACAGAGATTTTACCATTAATGGAACAATCTGTAATCAAACACGATTGAATTGAGGTAGTACCACTTGTATAGAGACCTCCTCCATAGAAAAATGTATTAGTAGCCCCGCTTACATTTTCACAATTTCGGACAATACAATTCTCTATTGTACCACCTCCGGCCACAATTCCTGAAGCGAGATAATGATAATTAGATGTGGCAAAAACCATATCTTCATCATTATATCCATCCTCAATAATAAATCCATCAATGGTTGTTTCAATACTTGCATCTTTGGGAATTATGACTACATGGTTTGAATTATCAGTTTTAACTCCTTCTGTGTTTATGTCGCCACTTAATATGGTAGGATGAGTAAATTCCCAATTATCTATAGTTCCATTGCCATCAGAGTCAGTTCTTTCGCGCTCACCAATGCTTGCCTCTGTTCCATTAAACCCTCCATAAAGCTTAACACCCGATTTTAAAGTAAATGACGCTCGCCTGTAGGAAACATCAGGTTTATAGGTACCACTCTTTACCCATATTTCCTGTCCTGAGGTAGATTCTTGAATGGCTGTATTAATATCAGCAAGTGCAGTATTCCAACTTAAACCATCGTTATCGTTATTTCCATCAGTGCTTACAAAAATTTGTGCATATGATAAGAAAACATTAGAGAAAAGAACAAAACAAATGAAGAGTCGTTTTTTCAGAGAGCCCATGTTATTATCGTTTAAAACTCAGTAACCTGAGAAGATTGTAAGGATTTATTGTTAGTGCTTTGTTTAATACGATAATAAACACAATCGGTTTCATAAATCATCAGAAAGTTATAAAACCCTTACATCGATAAAGTTTTTGCCAAGTATTTAAACGGCATTAATTAATAAAAAACGTATTATTAACGATTAAAACATATACAAGTAATATTGGTACCATACTTTAGCTACAGAATTAAAAAGGTTATTACTAGGCAATCTGTAAGCATCTCATTGGAAGGATGATACTTGTCGTGAGTAATACCTTTTACTTTTTATTCCCGTATAATCCCCTATACCAAGCTACCCTCCTTCCTCTTATTGTTTAATAAAAATGCTTACTGCGTTGAACAAGCTTAGTGATTTTTAGGTTACTCTTTTACTGTAATTAAATAACTCTTATTATTGTTATTAAGCGTTGGCTTTTGATAAAATATGGTCTTATTTTTGTAATAAATCGCGAGGTGCAAAATAATAGACCAACACTCTATTAAACATAAACACAAACTACTGTAAATATATAATGGAATATAATGTAAAGTTACCCTTAAAGCGCTTTTTAAATCTGCTTAAGGTTGAAAAGCAAGAGATCTTTAGCATATACGTTTATGCCATATTTAACGGGCTTGTATCACTATCACTCCCACTTGGAGTTCAGGCAATTATAAATTTAATATCAGGTGGACAAGTAAGTACTTCTTGGATTGTTTTAGTTACCATAGTCGTACTTGGTGTGGCCTTAAATGGAGGAATGCAGATTATGCAGATGACCATTTCTGAGAACATCCAACAAAAATTATTCGCTAGATCAGCCTTTGATTTTGCCTATCGCATTCCTCGTATTAAGCTAAAAGCATTTGATGATGAATATGCTCCTGAGTTAACGAATCGTTTTTTTGATACGCTTACTGTACAAAAAGGACTCTCAAAAATATTACTCGATTTTTCTTCGGCAATACTTCAAGTGGTATTTGGCTTAATCTTACTCTCTATTTATCACTCATATTTTATTCTATACAGTATTACTTTCTTAATTGTAGTTTTTATAATATTTAGATACACTGCAAAAAAAGGACTTATCACAAGTTTAAAAGAGTCTACCTACAAATATAAAGTAGCCCATTGGCTAGAAGAGTTAGCACGTACACAAGATACATTTAAAATGGCTCCTGACTCATCCTTACCTCTAGGAAAAACGGATGAAGCAGTCTCAGGATATTTAAAGTACAGAAAAAGTCATTTTAAAACCTTAGTAATTCAATTTATAAGTTTGGTGAGCTTTAAGGTTGTTATGACAGCCGGCTTATTAATTATTGGTGGATTATTGGTAATTGGACAAAAGATGAATATCGGACAATTTGTTGCTGCCGAAATTATCATTTTAATGATTATTACTTCCATCGAAAAAATAATGCAGATTATTGAAACCATATATGATGTTTTAACTTCCGTTGAAAAAATGGGAAGTATTGCTGATTTGCCGCTTGATTGCGAAGACGGTGAAAACATTGATATTTCAAAAACTAAAGCATTTGATATTAAAGTTTCAGACCTTAGCTATTCTTTCTCAGAAGTTGAAGGGACAGAAGTTATCAAGAATATTAATGTAGATATCAAAGCTGGAGAAAACATTTGTATTGCAGGCTACCATGGATCTGGAAAATCAATACTAATAAAACACCTTGGCGGTTTATATGATAATTATTCTGGTAGAATTCTTTTTAACGATGTTAGTTTAAAGAACTGGAAAAAAGGGGAACTTCGTTGCCAAATAGGATCATGCCTCTCAAAAGAAGAAATTTTTGCGGGCAGCATTATGGATAATATTACCCTAGGTAAACCAGGTGTTGGTAAACTAGAAGTTGTTAAAGTGGCGAAAGTACTTGGAATTGCTTCGTTTATTGAAACGCAAAAAAATTCATACGAGACTTTACTAATTGCAGAAGGTAAAAACCTTCCTAAAAGTGTTCGCCTTAAAATTATCCTAGCGCGAAGCATAGTTGCAAAATCTCAGTTGATTTTACTTGGTGATTTATTCAATCAATTAGGAAAAACCGATAAAGAGAAATTTCTTAACTATATCATGTCACAAGATGCAACATGCATCGCAACATCAAACGATCCTGTTGTAGCAGATTGTTTTGATCGTGTATTGGTATTAAACCAAGGAGAACTTATTGCCGATAACCATCATAGCAAACTAAAACATTTAGGATGGTATAATAATGTATTTCAAACTAACAACCGATGTTAAATATATCAGAAAATAAAAGCACTGCCGATAAAGTTAATTTAAAGAACTATAAGGCATTTGGCATGGTTAAAGACTACACTGCCCGCAAAATATTTACGCGATTACTTATAGCCTTTTTTGGTATCCTATTTTTATCGATGTTTCTACCTTGGACTCAAAATGTTAGAGCAAAAGGGTATGTAACTACACTTAAACCAGATCAACGTCCGCAAATTATACATTCTATAATTGGAGGTAGAATCGAAAGCTGGTTTATTCAGGAAGGAGATTATGTAAGCAAAGGAGACACCATATTATTTTTATCTGAAACTAAGGATGAATATATGGATCCTGATTTATTGGGGAGAACTGAGCAACAGATTGAGGCTAAGAAACTAGCTGTTCAATCGTATATGGAAAAGATTAATGCACTTGATGAACAAATTAGTGCACTTTTATCTACTCAAAAACTTAAGATTGAGCAAACCCATAACTACATTAAACAAGCTCAACTAAAAATTATATCAGATAGTATTGCTTTTGAAGCTGCTAAAACGAATTACGAAATTGCTGAACGTCAATTTAAACGTACCGAACAGCTTCATGCCGATGGTTTAAATTCTCTTACTGAGTTAGAAACACGTAAGCTAAAACTGCAAGAAACAGAATCAAAAAAGGTAGGAGCTGAAAATAAACTCCTGAGTAGCCGAAATGAATTAATTAACTATCAGGTTGAATTGTCATCTGTAGCAAATCAATATCGTGAAAAATTAAGCAAATCTGAATCAGATAAATTTTCTGCTTTATCAGCTATGTACGATGCCGAAGCGGTTGTTACAAAAATGCAAAACCAGTACATGAACTATTCCGTTCGTACGGGATTGTATTATGTTACTGCTCCGCAAGATGGGTACATTACAAAAACCATTCGCTCAGGAATTGGAGAAACGGTAAAACAAGGAGATGATTTAGTAAGTGTTATGCCTGCTGACTTTGACCTGGCTGTTGAAATGTATGTAGACCCAATAGATGTGCCACTATTACATGTTGGAAATAAAGTACGCTTTATGTTTGATGGATGGCCGTCAGTTGTGTTTAGTGGTTGGCCAGGTGTTTCATTTGGAACATTTGGTGGAGAAGTAGTTGCCATAGACAATTTTATTAGTAATGGAGGTAAATATCGTATCTTAGTAGCTCGAGACAAAAATGCTATTGACTGGCCAGAACAATTGAGAGTTGGCGCAGGAGCAAATGGTATTGCATTATTAAAAGACGTACCTGTTTGGTACGAAATATGGCGTCAGTTAAACGGTTTCCCACCTGATTATTATGCTAAACAGAGCAGCGCTGCAAAAGAAAAGAAATAATTTTATTAGTTATTATTCTTCTACAAACAGCGTTAACAACGAAAATTGATTTATACGATGATTCGTAATTATATAACAATACTATTTATGCTTTTATCAACAATGTTGGTAAAAGCTCAAATTGATTCTACGGTTTTCACTCCTGATCAACTACTTTGGTATATCGAAAAATACCATCCGGTTTCGATACAAAGTAATTTACTTTTAGAGAAAGGGGAAAGTGAAGTAAGAAGCGCTAGAGGAAATTTTGACCCTTATTTGTATGCAGGACTAGATCAGAAATATTATGGAGACAATCAATATTATAGCATACTAGGAACGGGCTTAAAAGTTCCTACTTGGTATGGCGTTGAGCTAAAAGCTGGTTATGATCAGAACCAAGGCTACAATTTGAATCCCCAAAACAAAGTACCTGATGATGGATTATGGTATGCTGGAATTTCTGTTCCTATTGGTAAAGGTTTAATTATTGATAAACGAAGAGCTTCGTTACAACAAGCCAAATTATATGCCGAGTCAACTAAGGCTGAACAAGAAAAGATGATGCTTTCATTATATTTTGGGGCTATTAAAAAATACTGGGATTGGGTTGAAGCGTATAACGAATACAAAATATTTACAGAGGCAGTTGAATTAGCTAATGTTCGTTTATTAGGTATAAAAGGAAGCTATCAGTATGGTGATAAATCGGCTATTGATACGCTTGAAGCCTATATTTTGGTTCAAAACCGTGAATTGAGTAAAACACAAGCTCGACTCAAATACAATAACGTAACCTTAGAACTTTCAAATTACCTATGGTATGAAGACGGGATGCCTTTAACTATTAGCGACCAACTTCACCCTCCTCTATATAAAGAAGTAACTCCCGCACCCGCTATTAGCACTGACTCATTGAGTATACTAATTAAGGATTTAGCATTTAGGCATCCTGATATGCAGATAATGGATTACAAAATTGAGTCAATGGAGGTTGCTTTGAAACTTAAAAAACAGGATTTTATGCCTGATTTTAAGGTCAATTATAACTTTATAAACCAACCACATGGAGGAAATTTATTTCAGAATTACTCCATTAATAATTATAAATGGGGATTTAACTTTAGTATGCCCTTATTTTTAAGATCAGAGCGTGGAGATTACAATATGCAAAAACTCAAGGTTCAGGATGCACAATTAGATTTAAATCAGAAACTACTTGCCTTAGAGAATGAATTACGCAAGCATTACAATACCCAAATAACACTCAACGAACAAGTAAAGCTTTATCAGGATGTTGTTGAGAACTATGGCAGAATGTTTTCTGCAGAGAAGCGCAGATTTGAATCAGGAGAAAGTTCATTGTTCATTGTAAACGCACGAGAAACTAGCTTAATTGAAGCTCAACTTAAATTGGTATCCCTATTGGCAAAATACAATGTATCCCAGGTTGGCGTTGGCTACGCAGCAGGCTTATCGATTTACTCTAATAATCAGTAAAGCATTTCTAAATCATCTGAACATATTTGGGATTCTACTACCTTTAAAGCAACCATGCAAGTCAATAAATCAAATTGACTTGCTCTTAAAAGCTTACATGAGTAGAACTAATGAACCATAACATATCGGTTTATATCATTTAGGATAATTACCTCTTATTCTAATCTCATAGGGACTTATTTTGATCGTGCTGATGTGGCTTAATACAAATTTTAATAAAGGGATTATTGTAGCCAATCGGATAACAATCATTTTTCTTATTTAAGCAAACAAATCCCACCCTCTATACACAATAATTAGGTTCAGGGTTCACTAATTATTTTAGACTCTGAAATCTTATTTAAAGAGTATCCTTTTCTGACTCTATATCACCTCCCGCAACATCAAGAATATTTCATTGATTTTAAATCAATACATTAAATAATAATAAACTCTCTATAGCCTCTTTACCATTACTATCGGCTAGCTTTATTTCACCCTCCTCTAGATAAGTGCGAAAGTATGTGCTGGTATACCTCCTAATGCAAGGATACCGTTTGCCACTTCATCAACTTTAACAAGAAAGATCATCAAAAGCTTCTCAAATTTTACATGTAACTCTAAAAATCTCTCTCCAAGATATCTATTTCAACCATTATCAAACGAATTCCAATAAAATAATTCGACAACAAAGAGCATTTTGGTACTTACTTACTAAACTAATTTCAGTTTTACGAATATTCTCAATCAACTACTGAGTTAACCCATCGCCAATTACAATAACGGCACCGTACATATTAACCTCTTGCCAACCATCTAAAGCTTAAACACAATCGAATTTCATATACTTTCGCGACCCAATTTAAAAAAACAAATTAAACTTAAGGAATGAAAAAAACAGTTTTACTATTAATTATTGCTGCAATAAACTTAGTTGCCTTAGCACAAAACGAAGAACACACAGTCGGTAACAAAATTATCTTAAGCACAGAACCAACTATTGGGGTGTACTGTGGTGCTGTGTATTCAGATATAACTAACCAATTAGTTGTCCCGTCTAATACAACACCTAGGGGAATGTCAGTATTTAGCAATCAGCAAACTACACTTGACAATATACAGCATATTGATTTTGGAACAACAAATGATGTGTATGGATCTGCTCTTTCTGATTTGGACAATGATGGTGACTTAGACCTAATAACGGCTGGTCCTAATGGAGCAAGCACAAGCCCTAATAATATTTACTATTGGGATGAGCAAGAAGATCAATACAAATATACTGGATCAACCTATTCATTTGGGCAACATGCGATTTATGGAAAGGGTGTGGTCACTGGCGACTTTAATAACGATAATAAAACTGATATAGTTTGGTTTACAGAGAAATACTACTATTCAAGGAAATACGGCATTGTAGTTGGGATTAACAATACTACAAGTCCTGATAACATTACATTTGAATCAATGAACAAATATCACATTGAAGATGATGAATTTCGATATGGGAATACAGCATATTCGACTGGTGATTTTAATGCAGACGGCAACTTAGACATTGTTACAGTTGGTAGACAAGCAGGAGATACTTACAGACTATTATTAGGAAATGGTGATGGTACATTCACATTAAGTAAAGGTGATTCAGCCGGAGATAATTTTGAACCCATGTATATTTCGACCGGTGATTTAAATAATGATGGTAAAATTGACCTAATCATTACAAGGAATGACTATACTAATAGGAAAACAGTTATTGAACTTTACCTATGTAATGATGATTACACATATAGTAAAACACAGTTATATAGCTATAGTTATTCATATGCTAACATTGCTTACGCTGTTGATATTAACAAAGATAATCATCTAGACATTGCGTGCATAACTTATCAAAATAGAAAAGTCAATATTTATCTAAACCAGGGTGATGGTATCTTTAAATCAAAATCAGATATCCGAATTAGCGTGGAGAAAGATCCTCGACAATTGTTTTTTGACGATCTTGTTCCTGGAGGTTACTTGGAAGTTATTACTGTTGCAAACTATAATGAAATTGCTTATTATGAGATAACTAAAGATACGCCTACAAATATATCTAACAATGAGTCTCAATTTAAGGCTTACCCAAATCCGACCAATGGGCTTATTAATATACCAAACTACACAGGATCGGTTAAAGTTGTTGACCTAACAGGAAACACCGTATATTTTACACCATCCTTTAACCATTCAATCAATATAAGCAATCAGCCAAGTGGTGTATATTTCTTAATTCTTGAAAAGAACGGTCAAGCGTATCAACAAAAAATAATTAAGAAATAGTATTTCAACTATCGTATAATCAATCGATATACAAGTAAAAACTAGGAGGTGCGTTGATATATTATTTGATTTTCACATGGCTTTAATTAAATAAATATTAGACGCATCTTACCTAGTGAACAGGGTTGGTACTATTAAAAATTGAGCATAAAAAAAGAGGAAGACTTATTAAAAAATAAGTGCTTCCCCTTTTAGTTAGGTTTGCATATTTTTGAAACTAGTTACCAATCTTTTCAAAGGTAAATGTACCTCTATCATATCCTGTATCTGGTGTTGCTTTAGGGTATATGAAATACTCTATTTCAAAGATTGTGCCTAAACATGAATTATACATACCTGTTTGCAAACTTTTAATCCAAACATTTTCGTAACCCGAGCCTAGATCTTCGAAAAAGAAGGCATCGGGAATAGAAACATCATAGCTATTTCTATCAAATTGAAGTTCTACCTCATTTTCTTCAACCATCCATAGACCTTTACTTAAGACAGAATAAGATCCTGATCCAGCTCTCATGGTCACTTCGTAATTATATGTGCCATCAGATGCCTTTTCAGTAACATGAAATTTACCCGTAAACATGCGTCTATCAAAATCGCAATGGCGGAATAAGTTTAGCTGAAACTCATTGTCAAACGTAGCTACATTCTCATCTTTTTCTGCTCCCAAGTGAAGGGTTAATGTTGCACCTTCTTCAACAGCATTTTCGTAAATACCCTGTATCTGAATATTAGCTAAAGCTTCTCCTGCAGGAACAACAATTGTTTTAGATATAAACTTAAAATGTACATTTTCTTCGGCACTTGAATTTTCAGTATCAACAACAATATTAAATACCTGCTCAGTATCTTGTACTTTTGTAACACCTACTTCTATTTCAATAATAGCTTCATCCTGATTCACAATAATCATATCCTCAGAACCCATAAAATGAATTTGAGAAGGACCATCATATAGGGTTACTTCGTTTTTATAACAAGCCGTTAATACAAAACTTGTTACTAAAAACATTGCTATTTTATTAATTGTAATTCGCATAATTTTTTTCTGAAATTATTAATAACCTGGATTCTGCTGTATATTGCTATTTCCGTTAAGCTCGGCTCTAGGAATAGGCCATTGCCATCTGAAATTATCAGGCGTGATTTCTAAATCGTTACCTACAAAGGTGTTTGCTTGAGGAACTCTTTTAAAGCCCTCGCCGCGACGTTTTAAATCAAACCAATAGAAACCTTCGAACATTAGTTCTTTTTTACGCTCTTGAGCAATAAACACATCTAAATCTACATTCTCAGAAATGCCATCGAAACCAGAAATACGAGCAGATAATAATTGTTCTAAGTCTTCAATTGCTTCGGTCTTTTTATCTAAATGTGCATTTGCTTCGGCACGAATTAAATACATCTCGGCAATACGCATTGGCTTTGGCATATTAGTACCTTGTGCAGTAAACAAAGGATTAGTTGGATACTTATAAATTAAGTTCCCTTCCCAACCAAAACCAGTTTGTGTAAAATCAAAATAAGCTCTTGCTCTAATATCATCATCCTGATTATATGACTCAAACCAATTATTTGCAGGAATATAATCGGGATTCGGCAATTGTGTTTGATTTTGTCTTAGGTAAAAGTTATAACCTAAAGATGGCCCAGGTGCATTAACAGTGTACTTAACCTTCCATATTATCTCATTGCCCGTATCATGAAGCCAGATATTTGTAAAATCAGTACCACTTGCTAATGTATAAGTTCTATTCTCAATTACTAATGTAGCAGCATCAGCAGCTTTTTCATAATCCTGCATATCTAAATATACACGTGCTAACAAACCATTGGCAAAGTCTTTAGTGAAAAAGGTACTCTCGCTTTCTGAATTATCTTCGAAAAGACTAATCGCTTTTTCTAAATCATCAATAAGCATGCTATACACCTCTTCTATAGTGTTACGCGATGGCTCGTCATCATCAAAGCCGGTTACATAAGGAATACCTAAATCTGTTTTTGCTGAAGAAGCATTATAAGCTTTTGCATAGATACGTACCAAATCGTGGTATAATAATGCACGGCCTGTATAAGCCTCAGCCAAAATTCTATTTTCTTCTTCTTCCTCTATTTCTATATTCTTTAAGTTTTGAATTAGAAAATTAGCATTATAAACAATGCTATAGGTAGTAGCCCAAACTGTTGAAACCTCGCTAGATCCAGGATGTAATCTCCAGGCATACACTTCGCCCCAAGTATTAGAGAACTGATCCGTTGCATAAGCAGCATCTGTTGCTATATCAAGTGTTGTTGTTAAATAGGTACCATATGATCCGGTAGAAACAAAACCTGAGTACATACCATTTAAGATTACTTGTGCATCCTTGGCATTGGTTAATACATCATCAGTTTCGGTTTGATCATAAGGCTTTTTGTTAAAGAAATCCTCGCAAGAGGTAAGACTTGTAACAAGGCCAATTAGTAAAATATATTTATATAAATTGCGTATCATTTTTGTAATTTTTTACGATGAAATCTTCAATATTAAAAGCCTAAATCAAGACCAATTGAGAACGTTCTTACATTAGGATACATATTGGCTTCTGAAGCTCCGTAAAATTCCGGATCCATACCATTATATCCAGTCCATGTAAGTAAGTTTTGACCTTGTAGGTATACCCTTGCACTGCGGAATACCTTTGTTTTATCTAATAAATTATCATTTAGGTTGTAGGATACTGTAAGGTTTTTCAAACGTAAAAACGATGCGTTTTCAAGTAAACGGGTATCATATTGATTATCCTGATACTTTGGATGTGGGTGTTTTGCATCGTCACCTGGTTGTTTCCAATAATCGAGCATTTCTGTACTTTGATTATACGACATAAATACTCCTTGACTCTCAGTAAAGTAACGTGTTGAATTAATAATCCACTTATCAGCCATCCAAGTAAACTGTGCATTTAAGTTCCATCCTTTATAAGACAAACTTGTTGCAAAACCACCACTAACAGGAGGCATCCATGATTTACCTTCCATTAATTGTCTGTCGCTATCTGAATACATATTGGTTACACCACCATCAGCCGTATACCATAAGCCTTTACCATTGGAAGCATCAACTCCAGCCCATTCTGTTAGGTTGAAAGTACCGTATGGCTGTCCTACTTTTAGGGTTGTAAAACCACCATCAATTTCGGTAATGCCACCATATAATTCTGTGATAGTATTTATATTATATGCAACATTTGCACTCACATTCCAACGTAAGTTATTGGTTTGCACCAAATCATAATTCACATCAACTTCGATACCTTTATTCACCATTTCGCCAACATTCTCGAAACGACCAGAAGTACCTGTAGTTAAAGAACGAGGAACATAGAATAACATATCTTTTGTTGTTTCGTGATACAAATCAACATTAACTTGTAAACGACGGAACATCGACATTTCGAGACCTATATTGGCTTTTAGTTTTTTCTCCCATGTTAAATCATCGTTACCAAACTGCGCAAGCATTGCTGCACTATAATCATCGTAAGTACCATATGAGAACAGATTAAGGTGATCGTAATTACCAATATTATAGTTACCTGTTTCACCTATACTTGCACGCAATTTCATTTGATCTATCCAATGAATATCTTGTAAGAAGGCTTCTTCTTGCATGTTCCATCCCGCACCAGCACTCCAGAAAGTACCCCAACGACTATTTTTACCAAAACGAGAAGAACCATCTCTACGGATACTTAAATCAACCATGTATTTATAGTTATAAGTATAATCCATATTGGCAAAAAAGGAAGCTACTGTATAATCATAATTAGACCCACTCCATCCGTTAGGCGAAATAGATGATGCAACACCTAGCACTCTCAGGTTTTCGTTTGGTAAGTTCATACCAGATACACCAAAGCCATCATAATGATTACTTACAATCTCCTGTCCTCCAAGCACACCAAACTTATGCACATCGTTAATATCAAATTTGTAACGTAAAGTATTTGTTGGTGTAATACGAGCATTACGTTGGAATGAGCGTGAAACTCTACCATTAAACTCGGCTCCCCAAACAGACTCTGGATGCAAATAATCGTTACCGGTATAATCGTAAAAATCTAAACCTACGTTTGTTTTCCAAACTAAGTTAGGCGCTAACTCAGCATCGAAAAAGATACCCCCTACTATTTTTAAAGTGTTGTTATCATTACTATTTAACAACAACTGCTCTACAGGATTGGCAAAAGGAAAACCTTCGCTATTGTAGTTTCCATTGGCATCTTTAGGCGCAAAGTATGGATTTAATAAACGGGCACCGAAAATTGGGTTATATACGTTATTTGATGCTTCTCCACCTGTTACGGTATTAGAGTGTGTTTGGTATCCCAAAGTAAGATTTACACCTAGATTTACCTTATCAGAAACCTTATTATCGATATTTGCTCTAAAGTTAATTCTATCAAAATCGGAGCTATATAAAATACCCTCTTGTGCATAGTAACTACCGGAAAGATAAAAACGTGTTTTTTCGTTTCCTCCTTGAGCTGTAATCTCATGTGATTTTGTAAAAGCATTTCTTAACACTTCGTCTAACCAATTGGTATCAATTCTGCTTAAAGCTAATTTCTCTTCTGGGGTATAGTTTTTTAATCCTAATTCTTCTTCGTACGCAATTTTCTGTTGCGTATTCATCATATTAAAATTATCGCGTGCAATTTGGTTGTAACCATACTGAGCACGATACCCAATTTTTGTTTCCCCTGAGCTATCTCCTCTTTTGGTGGTGATAACTATAACCCCATTACTGGCTCTACTACCATAAAGTGCCGTTGCTGTTGCATCCTTTAATACCGAAATGTTTTGAATATCATTTTGGTTTAAGGCACTAAATTGACTAGCCGAAATAGGAATACCATCCATAATAAATAATGGATCGCTACCGGCATTAACCGAACTTACACCACGTATACGAATGGTAGCTGCTGCACCAGGAGCACCTGATGAAGCTACTGCAACTAAACCTGGAGATTGACCTTGTAAGGCTTGATCGAAACTCGCTACAGGCACATCGGCAAGTGCTTTTCCATCTACATTTGCCGAGGCTCCTGTATAGGTTTCTTTTCTTTTGTTACCATAACCTGTAACTACAACCTCGTCTATAGACTCTGAATCGGTAGAAAGGGTTATGTCAATTTTGTTTTGACCTTTATAAACCACTTCTTGGGCTTCGTATCCTATAAAAGAATACACTATAGTTTGGTTGTTATCAGGGGCCTGTAAACTATAAGACCCATTTATATCCGTAACGGTACCCATTACCGTTCCTTTAATAACTACACTAACTCCGATCATTGGTTGTCCATCAGATTTATCGATGACAGAACCTACAACAGTATTGTTTTGTGCAAATACTGAGCCTCCAATCATCAATAAAATGAACAAATTATTTAATAAATACCTCATTGAGAAATAATTGTTATGTTTAAATTTTTATTGTATTAGTTGATAGTTATAGGAATTTCGTAGGTTGTGAAGTTTTTGCTATGATCAGAAACTGTAACAACCACAACATAATCACCAATCATTATTGAAGGAATTGTTTCTTCAAATAACCATTGACTTTCTATGGCATCATTTGTTCCAGATAAAGGGAATGTAACAGGTGTAGGATTCCAAACTTCATCCCAACCCATTGTTGATTTATTAGATTCTGAAACTTTTCGTAAGCTACATGTTACTTCTTTCAGTTCTTTGTTATCCTCAAAAGTTGCACTTAAAAATAAAGTACTAGACATAGGATAAACTCTATTTTCAACAGGTGAAGAAATACTCGCTGTTGGAGCTTCTGTATCTTCTACTTCATCTTTACCACAAGAAGCAAAAACAAGAGATAGAAAAATTAGATTTAGAAAAACTGTTACTCTTATGTTCATAATATTAGTATTGTGTCTCATCTATTAACAAGACAATTTTGATATCATTATTTTTAGAAAAATATAGAATAGCATAATGAGCAGAATTCATAGTGAACTAAGAAGTCTGCGCACATACTTTATTTATAGCTTATTTATTTTTTTGATAGTTTCGCTGTTATTGGTATCAACTACTTTTAAAATATATAATCCTGGCGCTAAGTCGGCAATATTGACTACAGTAGAATTTGGGTCACTCAATTCTTTTACCTTTTGACCACTTATGGCGTAAAAGCTTAAGTTTTTTATAGGAATATTAGTCTGAATATTTAGTACATCTTGAGCCGGGTTAGGATAAACAGATATCTCGTTTTCAACATCATCAATACCTACTCTGCGCTCTAATGTTATTTCGAACTCCATTTCGGAACCAAATTCGAAATTATATGAACCTTCTTTGGGTGAGAAATCAAGAGCTGAAACACTATAAGTATAGTTACCAAAAGGAACATGTAAGAAAGATACAAGTCCGTAGTAATCGTCTGAATCCTCTGTTTCTCCTTCAAATACAATAGAAGAATCATCGAGATTAGTTAATGTAACCAATGCGTTTGGAACGCGATTATTTCTATCACCCAACACAGTAATTCTAACATCAACTAAATCTTCAAGGAAAACCTCTCCGATACCAGCGCCATTTTCAATGTGGACATACTCTCCAATTATGGTAACATATCCGTTTAGCGAAATTTCGAAGGTATAAGTACCATAAATAACATCTTCGAAAATTAGAGATCCTAATGTTGCAGCTTCGTTACTGGTATAGTTGCTATAAACAATATCTTCGAATTCATTATTCTTTAAAATAACTTCTGCATTACCCAAGCCAACTAACTCAGTATTGAATACCTGAACTGGTAAGTTTGCTATATTACCTTCAAGTAAAATTGTTGGACCGCCTATGGTTTCCTCATTTATAGAAAACTCTCCCTGGTATGTTGCGTAGCCCTTAGCTTCAACTGATAAATAGTATTCACCAAAATCCACATTAATAAACTTTGCTACTCCAGCCTCAGATCCTTCTCCGAGAGTTACAGCTTCGAAAGTTAAACTCGAATTCGTTTTAGAGGTAAATATAACTGTAGCCCTATTAACAGGAGCGTCATCATCTTGCACCAAAACATTAAAACTTACAATTGCCGGATCTAATGTTGCCTCAACACTACTTACTGTCTCTGCATCTACTTCAAATATTCCTGTCTCGCTAATATAACCATCAGCACGTACTAAATAATCATAGGTTCCGTAAGGAATATTTTGAAATAGAAACGTACCATCTTCTCCTGTCTCTCCATCAAAGGAAATACTTACATCTTCGGTATTGGTTAGGGCCAAATATGCACCTCCTATTACTTCAATGTTACCATCTGCATCTTTAGATTGAATAAGCGTAGTGAAATTAGCAGGAGGGAATAAATTAACAACGATGGCATCATCTTCAAAATCTTCGTTCCAAACAAAACTACCGGTTTCTGTTGTTAACCCAGAGTGTTCAACCACATATACTATTTCCTTAAAACTAGCATTTTGAAAAGTGCATTTTCCGTTTTCGTCGCTCATTCGCATATCGAAAGGGTGCACAGCTCCTACATCGTAGACCTTAACCCATACCCCTTGAATTGGCGTATCAGTTCCATCTTTTTCATAAATCTCGAAATTCAAATCAGCTCTTGCCTCCTCTAATTTACCTTCAAAATCATGAGTTGGTTTAACTACTTCTATTTCGAAACTTTGTGTAATATAACCTGCGAACTCATAATCACAGGTATACGTACCATAGGGAACATCTTTAAAAATAGTATTTGGCATGTCCATATCCCCAACCGTAGTTTTATAAAAAACTAAATCAGGATTGCTTTGGCTAACTAATGTAATATGAACACCCGCTTGGTACGGATATTCTTCTGAAGGATAAAAAGCCTCTATGCCAAATGTTAGTGTCGACAATGGTAATAAACTTGCAGATCGCTCTTCGCTATAATCTTCATCCACAGAAATATTACCATTGAAATTTGCATAATTATCAGCTGAAATATTTACTTCATAATCGCCATAACGTACATTACTAAATAAAGCCTCTCCATTCTCATCAGCAGTTTCTGTATAAGTATATGGTCCGTAAGTAATCACTATCTCAGCACCAACTAGTACCTCAGCTGTAGTTTCATCTGTTACTTTATATGCTAATCGGTCAACAACGTCGGCATCTGTATTCAAGTTAATGCTCAACTCTAGGTCAGCACCAGCTCCAAAATATTGGTTTGCATTTTTAGTTGTGTACCCATCTGCTTCAATGGTATAAGAATAAGTACCTAGCTTAGCTTCGTTAAAGGCACATTCTCCCTTATCATTACTGGTTAAAGTAGTTGTAAAATTACCGTTCGCCAAGGTTAACTTAGCACCAACAACAGGCTCATTTTCTTTATTCAATATTGTAATAGTTGTACTACTTGTTTCGAAACCGAAATCATCTAATTTATGAGTATATATATCACAACCTTGACCATTACCCACTTGGGCCGTTACGTACAATAGACCGTTATTATATAATATATGGTCTACTTTTGGCCACATATTCATAATACCATCACTATTCTCAATTGACAAATTATACGATGAAGATGAGAAAGCCTCGTTAACAAAAACCATACTGTTTTGATCCGCTTCACTCCAAGTAGCAATAGCAACGTTACCTCCAGGAAGAGCTTCTAAAGCAGTAACCTCTACATCTCCGAGTTGGCTTATTAGATAAGGCTCCGGATTAGTTAAAGTAGCATCTATTACATAAACACAATTTCCATCTGAAAGATGGGTAGCTGCAAAAAACAGATAATTATCTGATAATGTAAGATATTTAATATTATCACTAATATTTTCGTTATTAATGCTAATTAACCTTGCTTCTTTATTAACAACCTGCACCAACTTATGAGTCTCTGCTGGTGAGGGAGTTGTTTGCTTACAACCTATACCAAATAGGTTTTCTCCCAAACTGATTGTTTCTGTATTATGAAAACGAAAGTTTTCAACACTCCTAGGATTATCCAAATCATCTTTAATTACATAGGATAAGTTTTGCGGAATATTAGCACGTGTTGCAAACAAATAATAATCATCAAAAGGTGTTACTTCTGAAATGCTTGATGACATATCATCAAGAGAAAAGACATAATCTGCTTCACTACCTCCTGTAACCGAATGATTCATTTTAAATACGGCGGACATATTATACATTCCCCCATTGTTTATACCTGAAATAAAGTAGAAGTCAGACCCTTCTATAAACCCCTTAAAAAAACCTTCTTGAGATTCTGCTGTATGATAAGGGTTAATATAAGTTTCTCCTGTATTAAGTTTGGCTCTTAAGGTACCTGGGTCTGTTCCGTCGGTTTGATATACCCATGCTTCATAACCTTTAAACATATCATAACGTCCTAGAGCGGTGTAATAATATACTATTTGATTATCATCATACTCCATACGCTGCACATTACCAACGGCGGGATTCGTCCCATGTCCATAATTTAATAGCATTTTAGCCGAGGCTCCGTTAAAAATACGAAGTTCAGTGCCCATACCATTGGCAGCATCACCATAGTAATAAGCATTTTTATCACCAGCCCATGATTCTAGTTTATCAACTGTACCTGCACGTAATGTCTCAATGGTATTGAATGTTGCACCGTCAGCTGAAGCACCAATAATATCAGTAGCTCCTACTCGTGCTGTATATATTAACCCCTCACTATATGGCTTAAGTACATTAACTCCATATGGTAGGCTATGCACCTTACTGGTATTTAAATCTACCCCAGGGGTATTATCCTCGGCAGATACTTTACTTACAGAAGCAAGTGCAATTAATAATGTAATTAAGAATAAATAATTTCTCATTTTGTATGATTTATGGTAAATGATGCACTAAGTGCATCATGAACTCAATAATTATCTCTTTGTAATTTTTTCGATGATAACCTTATCGTTATTGGTGATTTTTAAAATATAAACACCACTTGAGTAAGCTTGCATATCTAAGGTTGTTTCGCCGCTTAATGCAATCTTTTGATAGTATACATTATCTCCAGACGAGTTGAATAACTGAATAACAGACTCATCAGTCGTACTAAAATTCGTTTTAATACGCAATAAATCTTCCACTGGATTTGGATATACCTGTAAGTCGTGTTTATCAGTATCATCAATTCCGATACGATTAGAAACAAATGCCATAAAACCTGTGGTAAGAGAAGCTCCATCAGGATCGGTTGCAATTACAGTAATGTAAACATCACCCAATTTTAAAGGCTTTATTAAAAATTCAGAACCAATAACATGCGCATGAGTTAATACTTCGTTTGCACTATAGATTAATTCGTACTCCAATGGGTCTCCATCGGGATCTGTTATATAATTACTAAAATCCATATAAATACCTTCTGGACTTTGCAGCATAAACTCCTGATCTCCAATTTCAGGATCTTCAACAGGTGCTCTATTTACATTGGTAACTGAAACATTTAATACGAACTGACTTGTATTACCATACTCATCCTCACCTTCTACTAAAATAAAGTGATCACCTTCGCCATCATAATCTGGAGCAAACTCGAATCTAATATCAGTTCCTTCATATTTATAGGTGAAGTATGGTTTATCCTCCAGTACCTTAACGGTAAAGTCGTCACCTTCTTCATCAAAAGGTTTTAGAAGATATTGGATGGTGTCCATTTCGAAACATGATAAATGCACACTATTTCCATCTGGATACTGAGGGCCTTTATTACGCCTTAGCATTACTGGTACATCAACTGCGCTATTCAGCGGATCGTTATTATGTATAGTAATATCCGCAACATTTTCTCCTTGCTGAGCAAATATTGATGCAAATGTAAGATCTACAGTTACTTCCTCGTTTGGCGCTAGAGTTCCTTCTTCATCAGAATCAATCATTATCCAGAAATTACTACTCGCTTCGTATTCTGCAGCTTTAATTGCCCAACCTAAATCGCCATAACCACTCTCTACCATATCGAAGTAAACACTTCCATCTCCGAAAAAGAAACGACCAAACTCAGCTTGTTCGATTTCTGTAACTCCCTGAGGGAAACCTACCTCTTGATCATACTTGATTACAATAAAGAATTTCTCTTTTGGATAAAAGAATAGCTCAGTACCCAAATCGATAGTAACAAAATCTCCATAGGTGGTTTGTGCATCGGCAGTATGTATATAGGTTGAAGTATGTAATACTTTAGTATTATAGAAATTAGAACTTCCACCTCGAATTTCTACTTCAATATCTGTATTTAAATGTGTTCCCCAATTATACCAAGTTGCCACATGCGATAAGTTAAACCCCTCAACAGGAGCAGTAAAAGCAGTTGCTGTACAGAAAGGAAAATTACCTCCGTATCCGAATGCTAACGTATACTCATCATTATCATCATGTTGTAATACATTATTATAATCATCTGGATTAAATGATGGTTCATCATCTTCATCATCAAAAGATGAAACCAATACCTGCTTTTTAAGCGGCATAGCTTCTGCTGATGTAAAAAAGTTTTTAGCATCCAATGCATTCTGAGCTAGGCTAAAGTCATCTTCCATTTTAAAGTTAACCTCCAAACGGTAGTCTAAGTCAGATGCTCCTATATTTTTAAATGTAAAACTACGTTGCTCTTCCTCATCATCAGTATTCGCAAACACTTCAATTAAAGAAGTATCTGCTTCAATTACTGGGGGAAGACGAAACTCTCCTGTAATTGGGATTTTTATATTTCCCTCATTAGCATTACAAAAAATAACCATATTGTCGGAGATATCTTCAATCTCCATTGGCATCACTCTTAAGTTAAAAGTTTCCCTAGTATTTGGCTTTAGCGTGTAGTTGATGTATTGTCTACCTATATCAGCCCACTCTTCGTCATTCTCAGGATTACCAAACTTTTCATTATCTCCCATAGAAGTACCAATACGGAAGCCCTCTTCTAATCTAACCTGATAAATATGTAGTGGGTTAGTACCTTCGTTACTAACAGTGTAATTAAAATCGTAGTAAATATTTGAGCGTTCTCCATCCACATCAGGATCGTCAGCAATAAATAATGTACCTAAGTTTAATGTATCCTCAATTACAATTTTATCTTCTCCAATTACATTTAGTGTTACAGGGATTGAAAAATCAGGTGCTGATGGTGTATTGTTTTCAAATAATAGATTCGACTCATAAGTACCTCCATATATTGATTTTGCATTTAAATGCACATCAAACTCCATTTCTCCTTCAGGCTCAACCTCATAAGTATCCGTTGGCAAGAATGTTACAATCGACTTATCGTAGATAACGCCTAATGTATTGGCTGACACCTGAATACCAGAAGTACCATCTTGGTTTTCGATACCTACGATTCCTTTTAGAACTTCAGCTCTATCGTGCTCATCTACATCGTACATATATTTAATAATTCCATTCTCGAAGATCCATACCTCAACAGAAGCAGGTGTACCACCTCCCCATGATAAAAGATCTTGATAACGAATTACAAATTTATCTTCGTATGCTTTTGTATAAATACCTGTTAGCGGGAAATACTCAGGGTTACTTAATCCACTAATTGAATATAATGGAGCTAAGAATCCTTTTACACCTTCCTCATTTGGAATATAATACTGAGGTCCGTCCCAAGTAGCCTCTTGGTCAGGTAAGAAAGTAATGATCCCATTTATTGCGATAAATATAGTATCGTATAACTCACCATAAAACGGCACTTCGAATGGTAAAGCAAACTTTTCCCAATACATATTTGGGTTTGTAATATCCTCAGGTCCATCCCATTTATCACCAGTTTCCATTACGTCGCTTGGAGAGAAATACTTAGAATTCTCGTCTGTCTCTAACGTAAAAGTATAACTAGAACCTGGCTTATAATTTTCTTCACCCTTCGGCAATACATTCATCCACTCACTTGCGATTGGTGAAATTTCTAAAGGATTTTGTCCATCATTATTTATGATAACATTTATTACTTTTTGCTCTCCGTATTCTAAATTTTCTTCAAGCTTATCGGTACCAGAACCAATATATGGCGCTTCAATAACGTTACAAGTAATTGGCACTCTTAAATCGTCACCTTCACTTGTTGATATTACAAGAACATCGTTAATTTTAGTTGTTTCAAGCGCATTTACTGTGATAGTGTAATCGATGAATGTACCTGGGTGTACTTCTGCTTCGGTATACCCTTCAACTTCAAAACGTTCGTTTTCAACTTTTACATCGGTGATAAACCCAATGGCCTTTCCATCGTTACCTACATTTAATACATGATCGATAACTGCTCCTTTAAACACATCACCAAAATCAACAGTATCAACACTAAAAGTATAATTAGCATCACCTCCTGAGGTAATTCTAATATCAACAGCGTGAGTTACAGGATTATTAATTGGATCGTTAGTAATTATATTTATGCGTTCTTGAAAAGAACCTACATATAAACTATCTGTACTTACTTTGTATTTCAGTTCTACAGTACCACCAGCCGGAATAGTTCCAAACGGATTTGTTAATTCAGTTACTGCACCAAAACCAGGGTTTTTAAAGAAAACTCTATGTCCGGTGGTTGGCGAATAATTCTGAATCATAGGATCTTCTTCTTCAGTACCAAAACCATTTAATACTAATAAATCCTTGATATCGTAATCCTCAATGGCAACAAGAGCATAAGCACGGTTAAAACCAATGCCTGAATCATCTATAATTGTACCTAGGTCTTTATACAAGTATTCGATATCCCCATTTTGATATAGAACAATTTGGAATGTGATTTCTACATCTTGCCAACCAATACCACCAGCTATACTTTCGTCCCATATATAAGAACCATGTGATACTTTGTCGTACTGAATTATAAATTTACCTGGTAGCGACTTATAATAAATATCTCCATTCAAGTTTAAGTCGAATGGCATACCCCATGCAGATACCAATTTACTTGGCTGCGCAAAACTATTATAACCTGCTGGTTTCGCATTAAACCATCCATCGTTTACAAACGAAACAGCTCCTTGATTGGATATATAACAAGTATCGTAGCGCTCACCAAAATATGGAAAGCTAAAGCCTATTAAGGCATCAGATAATATAACACTACCATCTTTTAAGAAAATATCAGCGATGTTAGTACCATCTGAGATATCTGTCCACTCAAAGGCTTCTTGCTCTCCTGGTTCTGGAGCATCGAAACCTACCACATAACCAAAACGATGTACAAATGAATCGTCAAAGTCTGGCATGTTTGAACCGTCAGCAAACTTAGGTACGTAATATCTTAATGGGAAAGCACCCTCATTATTTAAATTAAATGTTCTTTCGAATTCGGTCCCTAAAACAACATTATCAACTTCGTTTACTTCTGGTGTAACGATAGCTTCTGGTGGCAGTGATGCAACACCATATAAATTGAATTTGTGTGTTCCTCCATTCTGTTCGGTAAGAGTAACAACTGCATTTGTGGAACCCGTTTTAGTCGGCGCATATTTAAACCTTAATGTTTCTGAGCGTTCAGCCTTAATGGTAGGTGGCATTAGACCAACTATAGTAAATGCTGGATCAGATATTTCACATTTTAATGCGTCAGAACCGCTATGGAAAGCACCTAAACCATTATTGAATACATCAATTTCAAGTACTTCTTCGGTACCTACAAATACATTCCCGAAGTCAACTAAATCGTCACTTGCCATTTGGTATTTCTGACCTGTAATATCGAAAGTCACTGGCAATAGCTCCCAATTATTTTTATACCCTTCGCCAAATATTTGAAAATTGGCTCTATAGTCTCCACTAATTAAACTATCAGCATCAATTGTAAAAGAGACCTCAACATCTTTACCCGGATCTACATAACCCTTTGTTTTATCGAATGTTACATAAACATCTAATTCAACCAAGTTATTCATACCTATTGAACACCATACTTTAGACGGATCGTAATAAATATCTCTTAGAAGATCCCAAGATTTTCCCTGATCGTTACTATAATAAGAATAGTTAGACGAATTTTCGTCCTGACCCTGAGATGCAATTAAAGGAAAACGGTGACCTGGTGGAACATGTACTACAATAAAGAATACATCGTTTTGATCGAAATAAATTTGCTGATCAAGTTTCACCTCCTCAAATTCCAAAGAGAAACCTTCTAACTCAAACATTTGCGTATGAATTAATTTTGCTGTTTCAATATTTTCTCCTTTAAGAATCTCTAAATACAATGGCTCAATTACTGCTCCTTCGAAATTTAAAGCTACTTCAACACCAGTAAGGTTAAATCCCTTAGGGTTATTTACATAGTATTGGGTGGCCATAGAGTTTGGCACACGAGTATCGTTATCACCAATGGTCATCATAGTATATGATAACTCATCTGAATCAAAATGAAATAAGTAACGCTCTTCGGGCTTTTGCTCGTAGGGTGTAATTTTAGAATTATTACTAGCGGCATTACTCCCTAACTCGCGTGTTGACATGGCATCTATATAGGTTTTATATAGAATTCTTTCGTATCCACTTAAAATATCTGTATTTCCAACATGACGAGAATTGATATCCCAACTTAATAAACCTTCACCATCATTTGTAATGCTGAATTTATCTTCATGGGTTTTATCGTTGCGCACATCAATTGAAAAGTTAATTTCGCTAGGGTTTAATACAAGCCCAGGACCATTATTTGTTTTAACAGAAATTTGATTCGACATTGGTGCTTCGTTACCCCAACGATCGACTCCTTTAACAACTATATGATATTCTGAATTAGCTTCGAGATGACGTAACTCATAATCAAATTGCGTTCCTGCATCTTGAGTTGTAGATTCTACTACCTTTTTGGCAAAACGAATATTTGATGCAGTAATAGGCTCATCATGATAATATATATGAAAGTAACGTGGCATATCATCATCTTCATCGGCAGGCACTGTCCATTTTAACAATACCATAGTTGAAGAGGAAATACGCTCCTGTTCTAAATCTGTAATTTTATCTGGCGCAATACCATCATCGTTTAATAATGATAAATAAGCATCAACACCACCAATTCCCATTTTACCTTTGTAATGCTCATTGGCAGGCACTGTATCCATCGGTATAGTACCACCTAAAATACGTAAAGTAAGTTGTTCGTTAGTGAAGTTATCACCACCAAACTCCGAAACGATTAATCCGGCAATACCAGAAACATGGGGACAAGCCATAGAAGTACCATCATAAAACCCGTACTCATTATCGGGCATAGTACTTAATACACCTTTTGTTTCATCGCCTGTTACATCACCACCAGGAGCACTTACACTAACCCACTCTCCATAATTAGAATAAGGAGCCATTTCGTTTTCAGTAGCTGTTGCAACCACAGAAATTACACGTTCGTAGCAACCAGGCCAATAATCTCCTTCTTCAGAATTATTACCTGCAGCAAAAATAACTACACCACCTTCCATGGGGCTATCTACAAAGTAGCCGGCCTCTTCTATAAAATAATCGATAGCATCTAATATAGATTGTTCACTTACGCCCGGCTCGTTATAACCCCAACTGTTTTGAGCAATAATAGCACCATTATCAGCTGCATAAACAAAGGCATTCTCAGCACTTCCGTTGGCAGATTCTGACATGATCATACATGACATCATACGCACTCCATCGCCTATACCAGAACCTCCGGCAACACCAGCAACTCCAATACCATTATTATTAACAGCAGCTACAGTACCAGCTACGTGAGTACCGTGTGGTAGGGGTTCAATATCTCCTGATTCATCAACAAAGTTGAAACCATATATATCATCTATATAACCATTACCATCACTATCCTCGCCAGGCTTACCATTTAATTCAGCTTCGTTAACCCACATGTTTGCATGTAAGTCTTCATGCATTACATCAACACCTTGGTCGATAATGGCAACAATAACCTCAGGACTACCTGTTTGGCGCTCCCAAGCTTTAAGTAAATTTATATCTGCTCCTGGTATTCCAGGGTTTTCGTCGGTATTGTGATAATGCCACTGCTCGTTAAAACGTGGATCATCAAAAGGCGACTCACTTGTTCTTATTTTATTAGTATAGTCTTCAACCGTCTCATTTAACTGCGTTAAAGTATGCGGAATTAAACTTTTCTGATAGAATGGCTCTGCTAATTGTATTTCGGCACACTGGCCATAAGCTTGAACAATCCTATTAATCTGATCTTCTGATTCAACTTCAATTTTATACCATAAATGTAAGCCATGCTTCTGGTGCCTAATTTCATGCTTAGCCGAATACGGGAACAAGCGCTCCATTTTAACAGCCTTAAATTGTACATTAAGCTTATCAATACCAGATATACCAACATTGGCAAAGCCTTGAGCACCCTTTATCGACTTTAAACCATTTGGACTAACAACCATTTCGGGTTTAACCTTAACCTTAATAGCTCCTTTTAGCTGTCCATTACTAAATTGCTCTATCTTTTGACCATTGGCAGGAATTGCCAATATCAAAAGACCCAATACAATAGTAAGTAAACGAAATTGTGTAATAATTTTATCCATACTTTAATTGAGTGAAGTGTCCCTTCTTATTTTTTTGCCTTACTTTTTAAGATTTTTGCTTTTCTGCTTGCCTCTAGTTTTTCTAGAAGTTTCTTAAAAACTATATTTTCTTTTTCCCTTTTCTCTATAAGCTGATAAATCTCTTTATCATCCATTTCTTTATCCATGCACTCGCAATAAATTAATATCCTGATCTATTTTCATAGAGCCACAAAAAAGCCAATTTGTATTGCTTTTATAAAATTGAGAACCCTCTCAAAACTTCACTTTACTCAAACAAAACCTCAGCATGTAAAAAATAAAATGACGTGCAACTTTATTTTCAACCTCTCACAAACAATTTATATCCACTATTTCACAGATACTTAGCACCTCAACAAGTATATCTCATATGGAAAAATAAAGAAATAGGACAATTTTATGGCCTGAGTTTTGCAGATAGGCGAGATAGTTATACTATTGACTCCACATTAACACTACAACACTACACACGTGAATACATTTATTCGTTACATTTTAATATGCACCCTATTTTTAAAGGGGGTTACAGCATTTTCAAATGGAATTATAAAAGAAGACAGTCTTAAATATCAGTTAAAGACTAAAAATAGCCCTGATGAGAAGTTAAAAATCATAATAGAGCTAATAAGACATACAAGAAAGTATGATCTACGTAAGTCAATTATGTTTGGTACACAAGGTCAAGAGATCGCAAACCAACACAATAAAACATATGAGTCGGCAATAATTAGTCTCGAAAATGGCATTACTGAGTTTTATATTGGTAACTATGAAGAAGCCCTTGAAAACAACCACAATGCAATAGGGTACCTCGAAGACAATGCCCTATACTACGAATTAACAAGAGTGTACGTTAATATAGGAGCCATATATGACCGCCTTGAGAATTATGAAAAAGCCATTAGCTTATATCAACAGGCATTGCAAAATTTTATTTTAATTGATGATATAAAAAAAGAAAAGAGCACAAGTGCACAAGCACAAATTTATAATAACATCGCAAGTGCTAAAGAAAAACTAAATTTACCCAATGAAGCAAAGCAATATTACGAGAAGGCTTTACATGTGGTAAAGGGTTCAAATTTAATAGATATTGAGGCATCAATTTATAATAATCTTGGAAAAATTGAGACTGCAAATAAGAACTATAGTCTGGCAAAAAAATATTTAGACAAATCTATTCAACTACGAACCAAGTTAAATACTCTAGAAGGATTATCTAAATCTTATTATTTTTTATCAAGCTATTATTACGAACAGAATATAAATGATAGTGCAGAGTGGGCCGCAAAAAAATCGTTACAAATTAGTCAGCAAATAAAAGCTTTAGAGCCCCAAAAAGTATCACATATGTTCTTATATCAAATTTATGAGAAACAAGATAGAATACCTGAGGCCTTAGAAGAATATAAGTTATATAAACTTATTAACGATAGCATAAACAACAAACAGAACATATCGCAAATTTCACAATTACAGCTAGCTTTCGAAGTTGAACGAATTGAAGAAGCAAACGATAGAGAGCAAGCTAGGCTGAGGTTTAAATATATTATGCTCATTGTAATTTTATCTGCCTTACTAGCAGTAATAAGCCTATTATTCAGAATATCGAGAATACAAAAAGGTAAAATAACTCTAGAAAATACAAATCTTGCATTAGAGATTGAAACCAAAGATAAAGAACTAACCACTAATGTAATGTACCTAGTGCAAAAAAACGAACTATTAAATACCGTAACCAAGGATTTAATAACTGTAAAAAATAGTCTTAAGGGCGAGCATAAAAAAGCTTTACAAAAGGTAATTTACAATTTACAGTCTCAATCGGATAATGAGGTTTGGCGAGAATTTGAAATGCGCTTTAATCAGGTTCACAAAGATTTTTATGAGCAGATACGTGCCAAGCATCCTGATATTAGTCCATCAGAGGAGAGACTATGCGCATTACTACGCTTAAATATGACCTCAAAAGAAATAGCCGCTATAACCCATCAAACCTTAAGAGGCGTTGAGGTGGCACGCGGAAGACTAAGAAAACGCCTTGGTTTAACTGGTATAGATATTAATATCATTACCTATTTGGAGCAATTTTAACAAAAGGTGGGGTGTTAATCACAATCAATAAGTAACTCGCTAAATCAACATACGAGCTATAAAATACATCTTAGGTCTATTCCTTCTTACGGAATAGGCCTTTCATTTTGTTTAATAACCCGTTTCTTTTCTCATCAATATCTTCATCCGATTCTGTAGGAGTATCTTTCTGTTTGCGCTCGTCGCGTTGCTTTTGTTTGCGCGCTTCCTTTTTATCATTCGATCTAAACAAATCAAATAGCTGCTTATCAGGATCTGTTTCAGAAAAATCGGCACAATCCACCAGCTTTCTTTGACTGGCTGACAGAGCCTTAAAGTTATTGCGCGTGTATTTGTTGTATTTTGAGTTTGCTTCTACCTTTTTCATAAACAAACCATAAATTGGCAAAGCCATATGCGCACCTTGCCCAAGTGCTGTTGTTCTGAAATGTACTTTCGGGCTTTCTGCTCCTACCCAGGCACCAGCTAATAAATTCGGCGTATATCCAATAAACCAACCATCTGCGTTGTTTTGGGTCGTTCCTGTTTTCCCAGCTATTTTGCTTTTCAAGCCATACTGAGAATGCAATGCTCTTCCGGTTCCATTTTCAACAACGCCCTGCAGCATGTGATTCATAAGTTCTGCTGTTTCGGGGCTTAATATGTTTTCATTTTTTGCAGGAGCTTTATATTCGTAAAGTACATTACCCTTGCCATCTTCAATTTTTAACAAAGCTACGGCTTCACTTTTTCGTCCTTCATTTGCGAAGCAGGAGTAGACTGTTAACATCTCCTGCAAAGTTATTTCTCCTGTTCCTAAACTTATGGAAGGTACTGCAGGTAAATTTGATTTAACCCCCATTTGTTGTGCTAAATCAATTACTTTATCAACTCCTGTTTCTACCATAATTTCGGCAGTAATGGTATTTACTGAATTGCTTAAACCACCTTTCATCGAGTAATATCCTTCGTGCTCGCCATCTGAGTTGGCCGGAGACCAATCTTTATACTGAGAATAAACCCGTTGCTCGTTAGAAATATAATCACAAGGTAGCATTCCATTTTGTAAAGCCGTTGCGTAAACAATTGGCTTAAATGTTGAGCCAACTTGTCTGCGTGCTGTAACATGATCGTACTGAAAATACTCATGATTTACGCCACCAACCCACGAAAGCACATGCCCCTTTTGAGGATCCATCACCATGAACCCTGTATTTAATATTTTCAGATAATGTCGGATTGAATCCATCGGTGAAAGATTAACTTCCTTAGGTTCAGGGTAAGCAAAAATGGTCATCCTTTCTAGCTTCGACATAATTGATCTGATCTCTTCCTCAGATTTCCCTTTTGCTTTTAAGGCTTTATAGCGAGATGTTCTTTTTAATTCTCGATTAAAAACATTGGGATCATTTTTCCATGGATCTCTATTCTTCCAGTGTTGCTTAAACTCTAATTGTAAACTATGCATGTGTTGCAAAACTGCTTCCTCAGCATACTTTTGCAGAGTAGGGTCAATTGTGGTATAAATTTTTAAGCCATCTGTATAAATGTTGTAATGGTCGCCGTATTGATCTTTAAGTATTTTCTGAGCTTTACGTTTAATCACATCTCTAAAATAGGGCGCAACACCCGTATTGTGATCCATTTTGCGATAGTGTAAACCCAAACCACTCGCTTTGTACTTTTCAGCTTCAGCTGATGATATGAAATTCTGTGATTCCATTCTACTAAGTACAATATTTCTTCTATTCTTTGATTTCTCAGGATGTAACCTTGGATTGTATGCTGTATTAGCCGCTAACATACCTACTAAAACAGCAGCTTCGTTAGGTTTTAAATTGGCTGATCTTTTGTTAAAAAATCGTTGCGATGCTGCCTCAATACCGTATACATCTTCACCAAACGGAACCGTATTTAGGTACATTATCAATATTTGATCTTTAGAATAGACCTTCTCTAAACGTGCGGCTGTAAATATCTCTCGTGACTTATTCACTAACATTGAGAATGCGCCGTAGGATTGTCGAGGAAAAAGGTTCTTTGCCAACTGCTGACTGATAGTACTACCTCCTCCTTGTCGGGTATCACCCATTAAAACAGTGCGAAATAACACTCTTCCCAGACTAACTATATCAAAACCTTTGTGTTCAAAAAAACGAGAATCCTCGGTAGCTATCAAAGCATTACTAGCGTGTTTTGAAATGTGCTTATTTTCAACGCTCATGCGATTTTGATAATAGTATTTGCCCATAAGGGAACCATCAATTGCATATATTTCAGATGCAATATTATTATCAATTCCAACAAGGTCTTTCTCAGATGGGATTGGTCCGAATATACCGAGGTAAACGAAAAGTAAAAATAAAAATAAGAACCCAACTAAGAATGCGAAAGCCTTTGTGCTAAAAAGCAGCGCCTTTTTCCATAAAGGTGTTTTCTTATCAGTCTTTTTAAGCTTTGCATTTTTCTTTTTTGCTGGGCTTGCTTTTCTTTTTTGGGCCATTCTAAATATTTTTCTGAACCACAAAAATACAATTGTAAAACAAAAAAATGTGGTGAATACAATAAAAATATATTTCAGCTTAGTACTATAAAATTAGAATATAGTTATGTAGATAAACATTGACATTAATACAGTCTTCTGCACCCTTATGGATACTTAAAAGTTTATCCTTTTTGTTTTATAAAAATTAGTAGCTTTACGCTTATACTAAAAAAATAAAAGACATGAAGAATAAAGTATCACCAATCATATTAACTATTGTTTTTGCAGCTATTGTTATACTGCTTGTATTTGGAAGCAGAATGTTTCATATTATTGAACCTGGTGCAAGAGCAGTGATATTTAAACCTTATACAATAGGTTTAGATGTAGAAAACATAAAACAACCTGGTTTAGCAGTTATTGCTCCTTGGAATAAGCTAATTACTTACAAAGTGAAGGAACAAACTAAGGAAGAAACAATGGACGTACTGGATAAAAATAGTATGTCGATAAACATGGATATTTCAGTTCGTTTTAATCCATTATATAACGAAATCGGTCAACTTCACGAGAAGTTTGGAGTAGATTATATTAGTGTATTGGTAATTCCTGAAGTTAGATCGGCTGTAAGAAGTATTACTGGTAGGTATACCGCAGAAGAACTTTTTGCAAGTAAACGTAAAGAAGTGGAAGAGCTTATTGAAAGTGAAACTACAAGAGCGCTTAAAGAAAACCATATTGAAATGCGTGCCTTATTAATTCGTTCTATACAGTTGCCTGAACAGATTAAGCAAGCCATTGAAAATAAGCTGAAGCAAGAGCAAGAAGCTCAAGCCTATCAGTTTAGATTAGATAAAGAGCGTAGCGAGGCTGAACGTAAACAAATTGAAGCAGAAGGCATTGCTACTTATAACAAGATTATTGACAATAGTTTAACTCCAAATATCATTAAACAAATGGGTATTGAAGCTACATTAAAACTTTCGGAGTCACCAAACTCAAAGGTTGTGGTTGTAGGTTCAGGTAAAGATGGTTTACCATTAATATTAGGTAATAACTAATTTATAGATATTGAATAAATTAAAAATGCAGAGATCTGAATTGATCTCTGCATTTTTCGTATAAAAAAAACTCCAATTTTTCTTAGTAGTACGATTGTGCGCCGGTTGTGGTTACACCGGTTATTAAAATATCCCCTTTTCCAATCTTCAGCGACTTCTTTTTTGACTTGGCCAAAGCTCTAAGTACTGAGTTATCTGATGTTAATTCGTAACGAATATTGGTTTTGGTATTGGTTTGTATTTTTACACTGCCCTCAGTAGTTTTTATATTAGACGAATCTGCAAACTTAATTCTCGTGCCTACGATATTTCCTTTTGAGGATTCTAGATTATATACTCCATTACATTGAAATAATTTTTGTTGACCAACAAATGTTCTGCAATTAATCTCTCCATTACAAAGAGATATTTTAACATTACCGCTTCTAGATTTTGTTTTTAATTTACCTGTAACCGTATCAAATTCCTGTGTTCCTTCACCTCCGAAAATTTGAATATCGCCTTCTACAGACTTTACTGCAATATCACCCTTATCAGCACTAATGTTTATTTTTCCCTTGTATTGATTGATGTTCAAACTTCCAGTTTTTGTTTTCCCTTTTATCGAACCTGCGCAATTTGATACCACAATATTCCCAGTGCTCGAGTCTGTGTTTATTTCACCTTTAACATTTGAAAAGTTGGCATGCCCCGATTTTGAATTGAAATTTAAGTTTACATTTTCGATATTGGCAACGTCTACTTTTCCAGACACACTATTCACATCAATTGCCACATTGCTTGGTACATTAAGTTGTATTTCACCCCAGTGTGATGTCCATTGTGCCGGTTTCTTAACACTAATTGTTACACTGCCATCATCGTTAGAAACCAATAGTTCGTAACCAACTGCTTTTTCGTTTACCTTTAAAGAGCCGCTAATATCTAACTTATCGTTTGTGCTGCCCGAAATCTTTACTGCACAAAAATCAGCTTCAATTAGTAATTTGCTCACATTAGTAAAACTGGTGTCTAATTTAGTGGTTTTAGTTTGTGCATTTGTATTCAACCCTAAGTATAGAAATGATAAGGTTAAAAGCACTTTTGAAAGAATCTTCATTTTAATAATAGTTATAGAACCAAACTTAAGCTTTACCATTTCAATATGATAGTGCTGCAAAGTAGATGGTCTAGGTGTTATAAATAAATATTGGTGATACCAACTGTTCATTTTCGCCCAATGAAATGTTGGTATAATACAAAAGCAATTACGAGGATTCCCTATAGATGTTACGATCTAAAGTTTAAAAAGTATGCTGATGTATTTTTTTACAAACGATTTTGATTACTTTTACAAGCATTCAATAAAATTCAGGGGTGGTTTTGAAAGATTTAAGAGTTCTATTTGTATATAATAGTAAAGGCATTGATGCCCGCACTTTGCTAGTGACTACACAAGGACGCTCCTTAATGAATAAGGGTGTTCATATCGATTACTACGATATTTGTAGTAAAAACGTATTTGGCTATATCAAACATGTTAAACACTTAAAGAATTATATTAAAAGAGGACAGTACGATATAGTACATTCTAAATTTGGTTTCTCAGCCTTTACCAGTACTCTGGCTGGAGCCAAGCCTCATGTAGTTTCTTTAATGGGCTCTGACTATAAGTTAGAAAGAGCTTCGCTATATATTTCTAAGTTATTCGCACGATTCTTTTGGGATGTAACCATTGCCAAATCGCCATTGATGTATAATGCCTTAAAAGGCCAAAACACAGTTATGATCCCTAATGGGATTGACTTCTCGCGATTTAAGCATATAGATAGAGAAATTGCTCGTAAAAGAGTTGATTTTTCATCATCAGCTCATGTACTTTGGGTATCTGACCCAGAACGTAAAGAAAAAAACTTTGATTTAGCGCGCGAAGGTTTTGCAAACCTTAATACAAATGATGTAGAATTAACTGTTGTAAATAATGTAGAACTCGATAAAGTTCCGTTTTATTATTATGCCGCTGATGTTTTACTAGTTACTTCAAAGTGGGAAGGATCGCCAAATGTTGTGAAAGAAGCAATGGCTTGTTCGCTTCCTATAGTATCTACTGATGTTGGCGATATAACCAATATTACAGAAGGAACCACGGGGTGTTATATTGTTGAAAGTGACCCTGAGTCAATTGCCATGGCTATTGATACAGCATTAAGTTTCGGAAAAAGGACCAACGGACGAGATAAAGTTAGAAACCTAGACGTTGATAATATCTCTGACCAAATGATCGAAATCTATCTAAAACTAGTTGATAAATAATCAGCACATTCAATAAACCATATATTAGAAATAGTCATCATAAAGACTTTACTAGTTACTTACCAAATAAAATTATTATCCATGAATATTAAAATTATAGCCACAGGCATTTTATTAATCACAAGTTTATATACACAAGCTCAATCTGATTATAATTTCACTCCTGTTTCTAATTTAGAAGCTACTTCTGTAAAAAGCCAAGGACGAACAGGTACTTGTTGGGCATTCAGTACTGTATCATTCATGGAAAGTGAAATCATCAGAATGGGTGGCCCTATTCTTGATCTTTCTGAAATGTATATTGTAAAACATGCCTACCAAAATAAAGCAAAGCAATATGTTTATATGCACGGAGTTGGTAACTTTAGCCAGGGAGGTCAGGCGCACGATGTAATAAAAGTAGTTGCCGAAGAAGGCTTTGTTCCTGAGAACTATTACTTAGGTAGAGACTCTAAAAAAACACCACATAATCATTCTGAATTAGAACCCATCCTTAAAAGTATGCTCGATACTTATATTGGTCAAAAGAATGCTCAGCCGAAGAAAATGTGGTTTGATAATATAGAAGCTGTATTAGAATCGCAGTTGGGTAATACACCAAAATCGGTATCGTTTAATAATAGAAAATACTCACCGCAAAAATTTGCTGATGCACTTGGCTTTAAAGCAGAAAACTATGTGGAGTTAAGCTCGTATACACATCATCCGTATTATAAACCTTTTGTATTAGAGGTACCTGATAATTGGTCGAATGATTTGTACTATAACGTTACGCTCGACGAGTTGGTAAATACAATGAAAGAGGCCTTAAATAGTGGTTATACGCTAGTTTGGGATGGAGATGTATCTGAAGAGTTTTTTTCTCATAAAAAAGGATTGGCCATAATACCAGCAGTTGATACTTTGGGGTTTCAACCACAAGAAGAGATTACTGTTACTCCCAAAATGCGCCAACAAAACTTCTTCAATTGGAAAGCTAGTGACGATCACTTGATGCATATAACCGGAATGGTAAAAGATGAAGAGGGTAAGATCTATTTTAAAACCAAAAATAGTTGGGGTGCAAAGTCTAACGAATTTGGAGGTTACCTTTACATGTCTGAAGCTTATATTCGAATGAATACAGTAGCGATAATGCTCCATAAAGCAGCGATAAATAAAGAACTTTCTAAAAAACTATTTAGCAAAAACTATAAATAGATGAATTCATTTCTTTCTGCAGAATCGCAGCAGAATCGGCAATTATTACTGATAGAGCAATATGTTGCAAATCAGTTTAACAATGTGGAGGCAGGCCATGACCTTTCGCACATTGAGCGCGTTTACAAAAATGCTATTGCCATTAACAAGAAAGAGAAAGCAGATTCTTTTCTTGTGGAAGCGGCGGTTTTACTTCATGATATTGCCGATGAAAAACTTTTTATAAAGGAAGAAGCAGAAGCAAAGTTGGATTTATTTTTTCAAGAGATTCAGTTGAATAAAACGGTTGCCAATAAAATTATAGATATCATTGAAAATGTTTCATTTGGTAATTCAATTGATAAAAATATTATACTAAGCAAAGAACAGAAGGTGGTTAGAGATGCTGATAGACTTGACGCCATTGGAGCGGTTGGCATTGCACGTGCCTTTCAGTATGGAGGCCATAAAAATAGGGCTTTGATTGATACTGAAAATCCGCCGCAAAAATATCTTAGCAAAGAAGATTATAGAAACAATAATGGCTCTACAATCAATCATTTTTACGAAAAGCTATTACTGCTAAAGGATAAAATGGAAACCGAAACAGGTAAGGAGTTGGCACAACAACGCCATGACTTTATGCTTAGTTACTTAAAGCAGTTTTACAGCGAAATTAATTTTGAAGGTTTCTCCTCTTTGGAGGGGATCAAATAAGGCATACAAAACATAAAATTTTTTAATCGGAAAGTTTTTCTATTTTTGTGCGCCTATACTAACTAATTGGCTTCTTAGTTCAATGGATAGAATACTGGATTCCGGTTCCAGCGATATGAGTTCGAATCTCATAGAGGTCACATAGAGACTGTCTCATACAGAGATGGTCTCTTTTCATTTTATACCAAAAACATCACAATTACACAATCCTATTGGGGATTTACTCAAAACCAATGGGGAAAAGTCCATTTTGATGGGGATTCATTGAACTTTAGTGGGGATTTAGCCAATTTGGCAGTACTTTATTGAATTCGATTGGGGATTTAGCCAATTTGGCGTAAAAAAATGCAATTTTATTGGGTACATGCAATCGCATTAAATAGTAAGCTGAAACTTAAAATTCAACTACCAAAAACAATATGTTTACAATCAAACCAATAGTTCGGTGCTATTGATTTGATTGTAATTAAGCCTAATTCTGTATTTACAGAGAATAGTATTATTTACCAGCTATTGTTTTTTCAACCTCATCAATGGTAATTGGAATACGATCTCCCATAATACGGCTTCCTTCTTTCGTAAGCAAAATATCATCTTCGAGCCTAATGCCACCAAAGCCTTTATAACTCTCAACTTTCGAATAGTTAATAAATTCGGATAAGTGTTTATCAGCTTTCCATTTATCAATTAATGCAGGAATAAAATAGATGCCTGGTTCATTGGTTATGGTAAAATTCTCTTCTAATTTACGTCCTAGTCTGAGCGCTGAAAGACCGAATTGAGTGCTTCGCTTTACCTCATCATCATACCCCACTAGAGTGTCGTTATAATCTTCCATATCGTGCACATCTAGCCCAATCATATGCCCTAAACCATGCGGGAAAAATAAAGCATGTGCACCTTCAGCCACAGCCTGATCAACGTCGCCCTTCATTAAGCCAAGTTCTTTTAAACCTGTAGCAATGGTTTTGGCGGCTAATAAGTGAACATCTTTATAGGTAACACCTGGCTTGGTAGCTGCCAATGCATTATTGTTAGCATCTAAAACAATCTGATATATTTCTTTTTGTTGTTGCGAGAATTTTCCTCCAACTGGCGATGTTCGTGTATTATCAGTTGCATAATGTAATGGTGATTCACTTCCGGCATCAACCAATAGCAAGTCGCCATTTTTTAAGGTATTTCCATGATAATGATTGTGCAGTGTTTCGCCATGTATAGAGCAAATTATAGGAAATGAAACCATTCCTCCCCCCGAAATAGAAATAGCTTCTAATATACCGGTGATTTCCTGCTCACTCAATCCTTCTTGGGCCATACGCATAGCAGTTGTATGCATTTGATGACCCACTGCCATATGACGATCCATCTCTTCAATTTCAGCAAGTTCTTTAATAGAACGAATAGAGATGCAAGCCTTTATCAATTCAAGCGAGGCCATTTCTTTTACCTTATTGGGATGAACGTTTAATAAATCGCCCATCGTCATCATATTCTTACCTCGGTAAGGTGGTGTAAAATGCACAGCTCTGCCCTGCTTTTGCGCTTGGGCAATTACCTCGCCTAACTTCGCAAAGGGATAGGTTTTGCTTACGCCAACTTTGGCTGCATTATCGGCTAATTTGGCCTGGGGACCCATCCAAATGATATCATCAACAGTAAAGTCGTCGCCAAAAAGCATTTCTTCGCCACTTTCTAAATCTATAACTCCGGCAAGGCCCTGTAGGTCTATCCCAAAAAAATATAAGAAAGTACTATCCTGACGGAAGTGATAGGTGTTATGCAAGTAATTGGTGCTGGCATCAACATTTCCCATTATTAGGGCAATTCCGTTGCTCAGTTTGTTTTTCAGCTGAGCCCGTCGGTTTATGTAAATTTCTTTAGCAAACATAGTTTAAAATTTTGCTGCTAATTTAATGATAAAGAATTAAGAAAAGTATGTGTTTACTCAAGGTTAAACACACTACAAATTACTTTACTATGCAGGCGGTATTATGCGTGAGGGATTGAAGTGGATACCCCACAGCTGAGGAACGAAGCGAGGAGTATGAACGCAAAGCCCGGCCCGATAATTATAGGGTTCTTTATTTTGAAGGGTTTTATTAAGGGACACGCCCTTATGCTTAAACTATGAACTTTTACCTATTAATAGGTTTGTGATTGGGCGATACCGTGGAAATTGATCGAGAATAATTTTAACAAAAACCGTTAATGGAATTGACATGATTAAACCTGGAATACCCCAAATATATCCCCAAAACATGAGCATTATTAAAATAGTAATTACGTTTACCGAGAAGGTTTTTCCCATAAAAATGGGTTCTAAAACTCCACCGAACAATACTTGAATGCCTGTTATTACTAACGAAAAAATGAGTAAAGTTGTGGCGGAATCAATTTCGACGAATGCAAATAGGCTGAGTGCTACCACTGAGATTACAGATCCGATCATTTGCACAAAATTGATTACAAAGGCAAATAAGCCCCAAAATATAGGGAAACTCACGTCGAAAAACCAACAGGCTAAACCGAAGCTTACACCGGTCATTAAACTAATTAGGAATTTTACGAAGACGAATTTAATGATGTCTTTCTCTATTTTACGAAATGCTTTTACTGATGAATGTTTCACCTTAAACAGGGTACTATTTAGTACATTTTCGAAGTTGATTGAACCTGATATTAATAGGATTACAAAAAATAGTGTGGTTAATGATCCGGAAAGTAGTTTACGAATAAAATCGAGCGATAGTGTAAGATTTGAAATGACATTAATTTGAGGTATATAATGTTCTAATACACCTTCGCCTTCAATACGAGAGATACCAAAAAATTCTTCGAAGGCTACAATTAAATGCACTAATTTAATCTCGGCCTTTGCCACAAACGATGCTCCTGTAGAGATTAATTCTTTACTAGTAAGATGAATAAAAACACTTCCCAGCTTAATAAAGCCAATCATGATAGCAATTACCAATAGGATACTAATTGGGTGTGGTACTTTTTTTCGGTGTAACCAACGCATTAGTGGCAAAAACAATAATGCAATAAACATGGCAAACACAAGAGGTACAAATATGAATGACAGCGTTTTGAGTAGATAAAAAATAATTGGAACGGCAATAATCAACAATAATATATTTGTTGTTTTTAAATCTTTCATCATAACAGTAGCATTACTTTGTTGGTAATATATGGTATCCGCCTCTTAATTGAGATTATAGAGAGGTTTATTTTCGAGATGGAGAAGGTATATTTTTTACAAAAAAACGAAATACTTTTCAGTATTTCGTTTTCTCTATATTAAATATCTTTACCACTATTGAGGTGCTGCGTACATTTTAACATCAGCGGCAGTGATTGTTTCTGCACAAAGAATAATTAAACGCTCCATTACATTTCTGAACTCGCGAATATTACCTGTCCAATTTAAAGCTTGTAAAGCTTCAATGGCAGAAGGTTCAATATTCTTTTGTGCCATACCTTGTTCCGTACAAAGAATTTTAATAAAATGATCGGCCAATAAAGGAATATCTTCTTTTCTATCGTTAAGCGATGGTACGTGAATTAAAATTACGCTTAAACGATGGTATAAATCCTCACGGAAATTACTATCTGCAATCTCTTGCTTAAGGTTTTTATTGGTAGCTGCTAAAACACGAACATTTACTTTAATATCCTTATCGCTACCCACACGGCTAATTACATTTTCTTGCAGCGCACGTAGTACTTTAGCTTGCGCTTTCATACTCATATCGCCAATTTCATCTAAGAAAATGGTACCACCGTTGGCTTGCTCAAATTTACCTTTGCGCTGTTTAATGGCTGATGTAAAGGCTCCCTTTTCGTGACCAAATAGTTCACTCTCGATAAGTTCCGATGGAATTGCCGCACAATTCACCTCAATAAACGGCTCCTTGGCTCTGTTGCTTTTCTCGTGCAACCAACGTGCAACTAATTCCTTACCCGTTCCGTTACCACCTGTAATTAATACACGAGCATCGGTAAGAGCCACCTTATCAATCATCTCTTTTACCTTCAGGATAGGTTCTGACTCACCAATCATATCGAAGGTTTTGCTCACTTTACGCTTTAGCACTTTGGTTTCTACCACCAATTCTTTCTTCTCTTGTGCATTGCGCAGGGTAACCAACAGGCGATTTAAATCGAGTGGTTTTTCGATAAAATCGTAAGCGCCTTTTTTGATGGCTTCTACAGCTGTGTCGATATTACCATGACCTGAAATCATGATAACAGGAATTTCTTGCGTTTTTGCCACAATATGATCGAGTACTTCCATACCGTCCATATTTGGCATTTTTATATCACAAAGCACCAAGTCGTATTTATCTTTTCCAAAGAGCTCAACGCCCTCTTCGCCATGTTCGGCCAAAACCACTTCGTGTCCTTCGTATTCAAGTATATCTTTTAAAGTATTTCTAATACTTCGCTGGTCGTCAATGACTAATATTTTAGACATAAATTAGAAAATCTATTTATTGTTTTTTAGGATTTGATAAATCGCCCCTTCCTTCAGTGCATAAGCACATTGAAAAATTTTATCAAATTTATATTTTTCGATCACAAAATTAATAAATAAAGAGGTTAAAACCATCATTTCTACACGATGAGGTTCCATCTTCTTCATTTTTAACCTCTCATTAACAGTTGACTTTAGATATCGCTTGTGCAAACGTAGGTATAAATTATAATCAATCTCATAATTTGTTAGTTTGCTCATATCTAAATGCGGATGCTCTTCTGCCGCAATCATAGCCGCCAATGTATCAAAAGAACCCGAAGAACCTATTAATGTTTCAATTTGATGCTTTTTCATTTCTTCAAAAAGCAGAACTAACTCTTGTTCGGCATAGGAATTCAGATATTCAATTTCGCAAGCATTAATTGGGTCGGAAGGTTTTATTAAATCCAACATACGTGCCGCCCCAACATTGAAGCTATGTTTCCAAATAACACCATCTTTATTGGCAATAATAAACTCGGTACTTCCGCCACCAATATCCATTATTAAAACCTTTTCTTCGCCAATGGGAACAACTTGTTTTACACCATCAAAAATTAACTCGGCTTCTTTATCACCTTTGATAACATTGATATCGAGATTGAATTTGTCTTTAACGGCATCTACAAAATCCTGCCCATTTGCCGATGAACGTATGGCTGATGTTGCAAAGCAATTTATCGATTCTACATTATAGACTTCAAGAGTTTTAAGATGCGTTTCTATACCCTTTAACCCACGTTCAAAAGCATCGGGCATAATTACTTTTTTATTAATACCACCCTTGCCCAGTTTAGCAGGGTACTTACTTTCCAAAAGAATTTTATAATTGTTATCTCCCGTAACTTCTGTTACCAGGAGGTTAAAGGTGTTAGTGCCTAAATCTATAATTGCTATCTGCATCTTAGTATATTCTTATGGGATTATTTGCCAGCTTGGATAAACCATTTCCAGATTTCCTTGTAGCTTACTTTTTTCCCGTACATTAAAATTCCGGTACGATATACCCTACCCGCAAACCATGTGAAAAACACGAATGATACCATCATGATAAACATAGATAATATGATTTCCCATGCTGGAACATCAAAAGGTATACGAGCCATCATAACCACAGGCGAAGTTAATGGAATCATTGAAAACCAAAAAGCCAAATCGCCATGCGGATTTTGCATAGCAGCCATGGCCACATATATTGATAATATAATAGGTATCATTACAGGCATTACAAATTGCTGTGTTTCTGTTTCGTTATCAATTGCAGAACCTATGGCAGCAAACAGCGTTGAGTAAATTAAATATCCACCAATGAAATAGAATAGGAAGAATCCGAATAAAGAGGCGATATTTAAATCACCGATGATTCCCATAATATCATTAAACTTTGATTGCACCTCAGGATTACTACCGGCATCAATACCCGCTTGTTGCATTGCCATGGCATCTCCTCCGCCAAATACAAAAGCTTGCATCACAAAAACAATAGCAACGGTTAAGCCTACCCACAATAAAAACTGTGTTAAGGCGACTAAGCCAATTCCTACAATTTTCCCCATCATTAACTGAAAAGGTTTTACTGATGATATGATAACTTCTACAATTCGATTTGTTTTTTCTTCGATTACACCACGCATTACCTGCGTTCCGTAAATAAGCATAAACAAATAAATAAGCAAAGCTGAAACCATACCAATAACCATTGCAAACTCAGCACTGTTGCGCTTTTCGCTACCATCTTCATCTAACCTTACGGTATCAATATTAACATGTATTTGATTTACTTCGGCAATTTTTTCTTTAATTCCTTCAATATCGTATGATTCTAATTTTTTATCGCGTAAGAAATTATTCAGCTGATTTTTGATATTGTTGGTTACATCCATTGTAATCTGTCCATCAGAATATAACCTCAATTGAGACGGATTTTGCAATAAGTCACCCTCTATAACCAATAATGCATCATATATTTCCTGAGTTACTACTGCATTTTTATCTGTAGCATCATTATGACCCAAAAATTTGTAAGTGATATTCTGATCCGATTTTAAAGCATCTTCATAAAAACCCGTTGCATCATCAACCGCAACCACCTTATCTTTTTTATCATCCATGCTCATTAACCAACCCGGCACAACCATCATAGCTGCAAAAAGTAAGGGCCCCAAAGCGGTCATTATTATAAAACTCTTCTTTTTTACGCGAGTTAAATATTCGCGCTGAAGTACTAATAATATTTTATCCATGATTAGTTTGTTTTAAGTTGGTTGGCGTTTTCAACAGCTTTAATAAATACTTCATCCATACTTGGGAGTACCTCTGAAAAGCTATGGATTTGATAATGTGTTAATACGGCTGATAGCAACTGATTAGAACTGGTTTCAGCATTTAAACTAACCAATGCATGTTGCATACCCTGCTTTACTTGTAAAGAATCTACATGACACAGGGCATCAACTTCTTTTGTGAAATGGTCTGCATCGCCAGTAAAAGCAACCTCAATTTTATTAGATTTAAAAGATTGTTTGATATCGCCAACCTGACCTTTTAAAATGGTTTTTGAATTGTTTACCAAACAAATTTCATCACATAGCTCCTCTACAGAACTCATATTATGGGTAGAGAATATAATGGTTGATCCCTTTTCTTTTAATCCTAATATTTCTTGTTTTAGAATATTTGCATTAATGGGATCGAAGCCACTAAAAGGCTCATCAAAAATAAGCAGTTCTGGTTCGTGCAAAACGGTTACTATAAACTGAACTTTTTGCTGCATCCCTTTTGAAAGTTCTTCTACCTTTTTATCCCACCAAGAAATAATTTCAAACTTCTCAAACCAATACTTTAGCTTTTTTAGAGCATCGTTTTTACTCATCCCTTTTAGGCGAGCTAAATAAAGCGCTTGTTCGCCGACCTTCATTTTTTTATAAAGGCCACGCTCTTCGGGCAAATAGCCGATGCGTCCAATATCGTTTGCTTTCAGAGGTTTTCCTTTAAAAAGGATTTCGCCTGCATCGGGCATGGTTATATGATTTATAATTCTGATAAAAGTTGTTTTACCAGCGCCGTTGGGTCCTAAAAGTCCGAAAACTTTATTTTCGGGTACAGCAATATCAACATGATCTAGAGCGAGGTGGTTGGCATATTTTTTTACCACCCCAGTTGCTTGGAGTAAATTCATTAAGTCTATGGTATTATTTATCTACGAAAATAAGATTTTGTTTTAGTAATTGAAATAGCTTATGGTGTTCGTCCTCTATTTATTAAAACAATTCCATAACGCTTCTCAATAAAAAGGAAGTAATTATATAAACGATAGTTCAATTCTATATCGTAATCTTCTAGTGCATCGTAATTAATTCTGGTCTCATAAAAATCGCCATACCTGAGTGCATCACTATGCCTCAAATTCCATTCTGCAACATAGCGTACATTCCAGGTTTGATAATAGTTATTACTATAAAAGTGTATTGGTTGTGCCTGCGACTGTAAAAAAGTTTCATAGCCAGGATCTAAAACTATTAATTCATATACAGTTGAATCTTCTGTATGATGCTCAAGATAAGCTTTTGGCGATTTATCATCACTGAGTTTTTTGGAGGTGTTACACGAATATATTAGACCCAATATTATTATAAAAGAAAGAAAACGCATAACCTGATATTTTAGCAAACAAGTTACTAAAAATAAAGACACAAAAAATCCCGAGTTCATCGGGATTAATGTAGCAATATCTTAAGTTAATATTTTCTATTTATTATAGTTTACAACACGCTCTGTTACCAACTTAGAACTGATAACTGCCATAGGTAAACCTGCCCCTGGAACCGTGGAAGCACCCACATAAAAGGTATTATTAAAATGCTCATCTTTATTACTTGGTCGGAATCCTCCAATTTGATCCATAGAGTGCGAAAGGCCTAAACCTCCACCCTTGTATAAGTTAAATTTGTCTTGCCATGTTTGAGGCGTAAATGCCATACGAAATACAACATCTGATGTAATATCTTTCTCTATCCTTGTTGAGAAGTCTTCTAAAATACTATCTATAATCGTATCCTTATCAGACCAATCTTCTTTGTATAATAAGTTAGGAACGGGACATACGAAAAACAAAGCCTCGTGGCCATCCGGGGCACAATCTGTATTATGCTTTGAAACTACATTCACATAATAGTATGGTTTCTCAAGCGTTCCCGGATTCTTCATCACATCCCTAGAATAAGTTTCGTAGTTGTTACCCAAAAAATAATTATGATGTTCAACCTGAGGAAGTTTGGTTTTTAGTCCGATATAAAAAGTAAGGTAACCCATAGTCCAACTCTTCTTACTCATTTTGAGGTCAGAATATTTGGCTCGATTAAAAACTTTATTTCTAAAAAAGGCCGCATCACTATTAATAACAAAGATATCTGAAGTCCATTCTTTCCCATTAGTATCAATAAGAGTTTTCAATGCCTTCTTTTCACCAATGTAATCAGCAATCTCAACATTAAAATTAAATTTGGCGCCACCCTTTATGAGTTCACGTACAAAACCATTTACTATCTCGTACATGCCTCCTTTTACATTGTAATAACCATCGTTCTGAAATTCAGTATATGACAATAAGGTATAAACTGAGTTAGTATCAAAAGGTGTACGTCCGAGAAAAAAAGCCACCAATGAAATAATTTGTCGGGCCTCTGTTGATGAAAAATAGTTTTCTACCTGACTCCAAAATGTTTTCATCAAAACGGGTATGTGAGTCGGGTTTACCTGCATCAATGCTAACAGATATTGAGGGATACTATCAAAGTTTCGCTTAATAACAATATCAACTGTATCGTTAAATAATGCATCACACTTTTTAATGTAACGTAAAAACCTATTTTTAAAATCGGGTTCTATACCCTCAAACTGAGACGAAAGCTTATCAATATCTTTGTATAAGTAAAATTTCTTATTGCTACCTCGGAAATTCACTGTATAAAGTGGATCGAGCTCTTCATACTCAAAAGGCATTTCTATACCAGAATCTTTCACAAGTTCTTTAAACTCATAAGACATTGAAAAGAAACTAGGACCTGTATCAAAGGTAAAACCATCCTTTTTTATTTGATTTAATCTTCCGCCTGATTTTTCATTTTTCTCAACAAACTCAACTTCATAGCCTCTTTTTAAGAGCCTAAGGCCAGTACTTAATCCTCCTAATCCTGTGCCAACAATTAAAACTCTCTTCATAGATTCTTATTTTGAATGATTATCTCTTTTTTCTTCTAATTCAGGAAATAGCTCTTTTTTAACCCAAACAAATTCTGGAGCAACAGCTAATGCTTTAGAACAATAGGTATCGGCCTTTTCGTGATTATCACATGCAATATTTGCTTGTATTAGTATTCCTAAAATATTCAGGTAATTCCAATCTTCTTTTACTTTTAAGCTATCTTGTTCAAACAACTCTAAAGCTCTTTCGTAATATTTAAGAGCTTCTATTTTTGAGCCTCCAAACACTGTAGGCATATAATATTGAATATTCCCTTTTTGCTCATAAGCAAAGGCATTACCTTCATCTAACTCCAATGCTTTGTCTGCAAATGTTACACTATCAAAACCAATAAATGGTGCCTTGTAAGGACTTATGCCTATCCGAAATCCGATGAATGCTGCTTTATATGCATACATTAACGAAGGTAAATAATCAGCCTTCAACATTGATTCAACAGTGTTTTCGGCTTTTTTCAAATACTGCTCCGCCTCTTTCTTTCGTTTATTACCTATGCACCATCCAATATAACCATATTGATAATTAAGCAATTCTAACTGTTTCTCTTCATCTAAAGAAGTAGTGTTTTCAAGGCTGTCAATAATTAGTTTCCAATTTTGCATATCACTTTTTACATAGGCCTCAAATATTTTTTGTTTACAAGATGCTTGCACCATAGTTACAATAATTAGTAATAGACTTATTAAAAGATATTTCTGTCTTTCCATTACAAGTATTTTTTAGTCCTATAAATTTTATTTTCAAGAAAAAACGAAAGAGTGGTGCTTGGCTTTGATATCATAACACATTAAATATTAAATGCAGTGATAGAAAAAATACAAACTGAACTATATAAATATATTTCGCTATTCGATTTATCGCATTAACCTTAAAACCTAATAAAATGGATGTAAATAAACTTGCAATTACAAACCACCCTAAATAATTCTGCAGCGGAATTACATCATCTTGCCAATACCACATATCAAGTATTGAGGCTACCTGCTCCATAACCACATCATAAATTACCATTAACATTGGAGCAAAAATATATTTTATTGAATTTGAGATTTTCAATTGCTGAACTATTGAAACAGAACAATATGATAGTACTAACCAATTTACGCCTATCAATAACGGTGTTTCGGCAATCTCTAAACCAAGTGCAGATCCATACCTATAATTTCCGAACAAGATGCCGGTTTTTACACCAATTGCTTCAATAATAATTGATGAAATTATTATACCAAAGAAAATAATAAGCGCTTTTGATCCCTGTTTATTGTAATCGAGCATCAATAAAAACAAGCTAAGTAAAATAGCTAGAGGAAAAATAGAAATAAACAATTCTTGCGTAATAGGTAATACAATTCCTATTACTCCAACAAGATAAAAAATGGCAATAACTATCTTGATAACCTTAATTTTTTGAGCGCTGAGTTCCATCATAAATAATTAGCTCTTATTAAAATAATCCTTAAAACACTCAGTTAGAAGAAGGTTCAGTAAAAGCATACTAAAGCCATACATAAAATCTTCAATCGGGATAGTCAGTATTCTTAATCCAATAATTTCATTTGGGTTATACCAAACAATAGGTTCGCTAATTAATGAACCTGTTAATATCCCATCCACTATTATAAAAGGAAGTAGAATTATTGTATATGTTGCATAAAATTTTGATAATAAGCCTTCAGCTTTATAAGTACCATAAATAATAACTCCCATCATTAAAACACAAGCATATCTGGTGTAAAATTTATCTACAAAAACGAACGTAAGAATCGATACCGCAATTATGAAAATGGATAATACTCTGGTTCCCTTAGCAGGTAATTTAAATTGACGAAAATAAAGAACCAACGAATAGTGAAGAAACATGCTTGCGTAAGGAATAACTATGAAAAATAAATATTCTTCAATGGGCAATCCAAGTAATACAAGGTTGCTATGATATTTTGAATTAAACCCCCAAACGGACGCTTCTGTAATGAAAATATCAGGAATTATAAATATCAGTGCGACTAAAATAATAGATAAAAGCACTTCCTTCCAACGCTTATAGAAAGCAAGTTTTTTATCAAATGATAAAACTACAGGGACTAGAATAGAAGTTAGCATCAGTAATAAGTACAGGCTCATTTACTATCTTTTAGATATTTACTAGGAAAGATTAACAAGCCATACGACTCAAAATCTGTCTTATTCTTAGGCTTATGATGTCCTCTGTGCGCGCGTAAAACTGCTTCAAAATACTTCCCATGCTTTTTTTGTATAAACGACATTTTAATTCTCTTATGATACATAACATCATGAATTAAAAAATAGGTAATACCATAAAATGTGATTCCTATGGATATACTAAGCATAATCCAATTCTGTAGATTAATGCCCAGGATCATTAAAACAATGGCTGGAAGAGCAAAAATTAAGAAGAACAAATCGTTTTTCTCGAAGCCATTATTTTGCACAAGCTTATCAGGTCTTTTTAAATCGTGCATATGGTGGCTTACATGCCAACTCTTTAATAAACCATGCATCAAATATTTATGACTCAAAGCTGCAATCCACTCCATTAGTAGATAGGCTAGTATCCCAAATAATATATTATAAAACCACATACAATATCATTTTAAAATTAAACCAATCGAAGCTTATACATCACCATGGTTTTTAAGATTAAATAGTATTTACGAATATTAGAAATACGCACGCGTTGATTAATTATTTTTTGTGGCGGTGTACGTTTAATTTTCTGAAGCAATCCATTATAATAATTAAAAGCCACTAAAACTGAGAGCTTTGAACGCCCGGGCAGATTTCGCAAGCCTATATATGCTGCTTCAAAATCTTCATCAATTGATTTCTCAATTTTTGCTTTTGTTTGTTCGTTAAAAGTAGCATTTGATAATTCGGGGAAGTAACTCCTACCTAACACTTGAAGGTCATCTTTTAAATCACGAAGAAAATTTACCTTTTGAAATGCTGAGCCCAATCTCATTGCAGAACTTTTCAATTCATCATATTGATCTTGATTGCCATTACAAAATATTTTCAAGCACATTAAACCAACCACATCTGCTGAACCATAAATATATTTATTCATATCATCGGCAGTATGATAAGTGGTTTGTGTTAAATCAGCCCGCATACTATCCATAAAAGCGGTTATATTTTCAGATGAAATATTAAACCGCTCAACTGTATCTACAAAAGAATACAAAACACCATTAGTACTAATTTTATGCTTTAATGCATAATCTAATTCGTCTTGTAGCTTATTCAAAAGTTCTTCTTTATTATAGGGATGAAAAGTATCAACTATTTCATCTGCCAATCTAACAAAACCATACAAAGCGTATATGGCCTCCTTTTTTTCATCTTCCATTAATGATGTAGCTAAAGAAAAAGAGGTACTATAACTTTTAGTAATCAGCTTTGAAGTATTATAACAAACTTCCCTATAAAGATTTAGACTCATAAATTATGGTTTAGTACGAAAACAAACATGTTTATTAAAGAGTAATGATACTACTTGCCTTTTGTTTAAATTAAACATACAAAAGTTTAAACAGTTCAATTGAACCAATAAAAAAAGGCTAGCTGAAATAAATCAACTAGCCTTTTTATGCGATAGAGAAGTAATAATTACTTCTTATAATCTTCTATATTTTTGATAAAATCATCAAATAAAAACTCTGTATCCGTTGGTCCACTTGATGCTTCAGGGTGGAACTGGGTAGAGAAGAAAGGTTTAGACTTGTGTCTGATACCTTCGTTACTTTTATCATTTACATTGATAAAATATGGCTCCCAATCATCAGTTAATGAATCATTATCTAAGGCGTAACCATGGTTCTGAGAAGTAATGTAACAACTATCAGTTCCTACTTTAATTACAGGGTGATTATGTGCTCTGTGTCCATACTTTAATTTATAAGTCTTTCCACCAGAAGCCATACCTAGTAATTGATTACCTAAACAAATTCCGAAGATAGGTTTACCAATTTCAATAGCCTTTTTAATATTAGCAATTGTAGCTTCACACATTTCTGGATTACCCGGGCCATTTGACAACATTACACCATCGTAATCTTCTTGTGTAAAATCATAATCCCAAGGTACAACAGTAACTGTAGTATCGCGCTTTAATAAACAACGTAGGATATTATATTTCGCACCAGTATCAACAAGTACTACTTTATTTTTACCATTACCGTAGGTCTTCTTTTCGGTAATACTTACTTGTGCTACTAAGTTATCGAAGTTTGGATCATATTGCTCAATATCAGTATCATCAACTAATATTTTACCTAACATAGAACCTTTTTCACGTAACACTTTTGTTAAAGCACGTGTATCGATATCAAAAATTCCAGGAATTTCGTTTTTTATCAACCAGTCTCTTAAAGAGCCTTCTGCATTCCAGTGACTATATTCAAATGAATAGTCTGAAATAATTAAACCTGAAATATGAATCTGATCAGACTCATAAAATTTAGGAATACCATTTTCCTCATCGCTTTTAGGCACACCATAATTTCCTATTAAAGGAAACGTGGATACTAATATTTGTCCTTTGTACGATGGATCGGTTAAACTTTCAGGGTAACCAGTCATGGCTGTATTAAATACAACTTCACCAGCTATTGATTTATGGTATCCAAACGACTTTCCTTCGAAGACTGTTCCGTCTTCCAGCACTAATTTAATTTCTTTAATCTCAGGCATAAATCCATTATTTATCAGAAAAAATGCACCTTATCGAGATACTCGAAAAAATGCACATACTCTTTTACAATTCTGGCGCAAAGTTAATAAATAATTGTTAGCCACACTAATAAATGACATAAAATGCATAATTATTAATATGGTTGTATATTTATACAACGCCTCGCAAAAAAGGCTGTCTGATGTTTCCCCCACAGACAGCCTTTCATTACCCAATCAACAAAAACACTTATCTCGATTCCAAAGGAAGATAAGTAGAACGATCAATTACACACTTATAAGCCGGTCGGATAATACGACGACTAGAGAATGTAACCTCCTCAATACGATGCGCTGCCCAACCAGCGATACGGGCAACAGCAAAAATTGGAGTATATATTTCTTTAGGGATTTTTATACATTGGTAAACGAAACCTGAATAAAAATCGACATTTGCACAAATTACTTTCGCATTTTCTCCTTTAAACTGATAGAATACTTCAGGAGCCAACTCCTCAATTAATTCATACAATTTAAATTCATCCATTCTATCTTTTTCAGCTGCTAACTCACGCGCTTTTTCTTTTAATAAAACAGCTCGTGGATCAGACAAGGTATAAATAGCATGACCTATACCGTAGATCTTGCCTGTTTTATCAAATGCTTGCTTATTAAGCATTTTCAAAAGATATTCCGTTACTTCTTTTTTATCACCCCAATCTTTAACGTTTTCCTTGATGTTATCCATCATATCAATAACCTTAAGATTAGCACCACCGTGTAAACCTCCTTTTAGAGATCCTAGAGCTGAAGCAATCGCTGAATAAGTATCTGTTTGAGCAGAACTCACCAAACGAGTAGTAAATGTAGAATTATTACCTCCACCATGTTCAGCATGAATAACTAAAGAAAGGTCTAATAGATCAGCCTCAAGTTTAGTATAATCATTACCCTTAAGCATATACAAGAAATTCTCGGCTAAGCTTAAATCTTTTTGTGGGTGGCGAATAATTAATGACTTACGTTGGAAAGAATGACGCATTCCGTAGTAGGCATAAGCTACAATCACAGGGAATTTAGCTATTAAACTCACTGCTTGCTTAATTAGATTAACCTCGTCAAAATTTTCAGCTTCCTCATCGGCAGCATATAAACCTAATACTGAACGAGCTAACATATTCATTACATCACGACCTCTGAGAGATAGTATCATGTTTTTTGAAAAGAATGGTGGTAACTCACTTTCTTCACCTAGTAGATCATTAAATGCACTAAGTTCATCAGCATTTGGCAATTGACCAGTTAAAAGAAGATATGCGGTTTCTTCGAAGCCATGACGCCCTGAAGACATGAAACCATTAGCTAAATCCTTCAACTCATATCCACGGTAGTACAATTCTCCCTCGCGAGGAACTAAGGCACCGTCTTTTTTATCGTATCCGACAACATTTCCGATATGGGTTAATCCAACCAATACACCAGAGAAATCATCATTACGCAAACCTCTCTTCACTCCATATTCGTTAAAAAGTTGTTTGGGGATTTCACATGATTGTACAGCCTTCTTAGCTAAGTTTTCCAATAACGTCATATATTCTTTTTCTAATTAATAAGTACTTCAATGGCTTTCTGAACTTTATCCATATTAAAGGATTGAATTAAGCCATCCATCTTTTGTTTTATCTCACTGGTGCATAAATTACCAATGGAACCTTCGTGGGAATGATTCACCTCGATACTCGGTTCGAATTTTCCTTCTTCAATTTGTGCACCCACTTGTTTATAAGCATCTCTAAATGGAACACCTTGAAGAACTAATTTATTTACCTCTTCTACACTAAATGCGTACTTGTAAATGTCATTACTAAGTACATCCTTACTGATAGTCATATTCTCAACGGCAAATGTTGCCAAATCTAAACAACTGATTAAATCATCGAATACAGGTAAAAAAGTTTCCTTAATTAACTGTAAGTCTCTGAAATAACCCGATGGTAAATTTCCGACAATAAGACCTATTTGTTCTGGCAAAGCTTGAATTACATTACACTTTGCTCTAATTAATTCAAATACATCTGGATTTTTTTTATGTGGCATAATACTCGATCCAGTGGTTAGTTCTCCCGGTAGGGTTAAAAAACCAAAATTTTGGCTCATGTATAAGCAAGAGTCCATAGCAAATTTACCAACAGTACTAGCTACAGAACTTAAGGCCATTGCCACGTTCTTTTCTGTTTTACCACGACCCATTTGCGCATAAACTACATTGTAGTTCATATTGTCAAATCCGAGTAAATCAGTTGTTAACTGTCTGTTTAAAGGAAATGAACTTCCGTAACCAGCAGCAGCACCTAATGGATTTTGATTTGACATTTTCCAGGCGGCATTTAACATCATCATATCATCGGTAAGGCTTTCGGCATAAGCACCAAACCATAATCCAAATGATGAAGGCATCGCTACCTGTAAATGGGTATATCCAGGAATTAAAACTTCCTTATATTTTTCGCTTTGTGTTTGCAGTGCAGTAAAGAAATCGTTTACCGAAGCAACCACTTCTTGCAATTTATTTCTCACAAATAATTTAAGGTCGAGTAGCACCTGATCGTTACGTGAACGTCCGCTGTGTACTTTTTTACCAACATCACCTAGCTCTGCGGTTAGTAACATTTCAACTTGTGAATGCACATCTTCAACACCATCCTCAATTACAAACTCGCCATTGATAGCCTTTTTATACAAAGCTTTTAGTGCCTCTAATAATTGCGCTAACTCATCCTTCTCTAGTAAACCAACAGATTCGAGCATAGTAATGTGAGCCATAGTACCTAATATATCAAACGGTGCTAAATAAAGATCCATTTCACGATCTTTTCCCACAGTAAAAGCCTCAACCTTATCGTTTACTTTAATTCCTTTATCCCAAAGTTTCATGTTAATTACATAAAGAAGTGTAGATTTAAAACTCTACACTGTTAAGTATTTGAGCTCCAAAATAGTGTAGATTACAGAATGTTAATGCAAATACTCTAAACCTTATAATTGAAGCAAATATATGTTTTTAAACTTATAATTTCAAATTAATCATTCCGAAATGATGATAATTATCACATTTTTTAACTTCTTATGTTTAGATTATTAAGCATCTCGTAATAAAGATGAATTCCCTCTTTAATTTCATCCAATTTAATATACTCATCAGCAGTATGTGAACGCGCAGAATCTCCAGGTCCCATCTTCAATGTTGTAAAACTCATAACAGCCTGATCTGATGTTGTAGGCGATCCATAATATTCTCTTCCCAATTCGATACCACGTTTTACCACCGGATGTTCTAATGGAATATACGAACTATTTAATCGAGTGCTTCGAGGAACAGCATCACATTTAACCTGTGCTTGTATCAGCTTAGCAGCTTCTTTGTTAGAATACTTTTCATTTAGCCTAACGTCAACTACGAAAGAGCAAGTATCAGGCACTACATTATGTTGAGAACCAGCATTAACTTGAGTAACGCTCATTTTCACAGGTCCAAACAAATCAGAAACCTCAGGAAACTGATACGTACGAAACCACTCAATATCAGCCAAAGCTTCATAAATTGCATTAAGTCCCTCATTACGTGCAGCATGACCTGCTTTCCCTTTGGCCGTACAATCTAGAACCATTAAACCTTTTTCGGCAACAGCCATCTGCATTAAAGTAGGCTCTCCTATAATTCCTAGATCAATATTTCCCAATTCATCTAAAATAGAACTCACTCCATTTATGCCCGATATTTCTTCTTCGGCAGTGGCAGCAAATACCAAATTAAATGGCTGTTCGCTTTTTGACAATAATAAGAATGTAGCCATCAGTGAAACCAATGGTCCTCCGGCATCGTTACTCCCTAAACCATAAAGAACTCCTTTTTCAAGAGTTGGAGAAAACGGCTCGTAAGTCCATTTGGAGGATGCTTTTACAGTATCTAAATGCGAGTTTAGCAGCAAAACAGGTTTGCTTGGATCTTTCTGACCCGACCACACCCATACATTATTTCCTTTACGATTTACATCAAGGCCTTTTGATTGAAGGTAAGATTCCATTGCATCTGCAGCTTCCTCCTCCTCTCTACTTAAAGACTTAATTGAAATCAATTGCTTTAATAACGCAACTGCTTCATCGTATTCTTGCTGATATTCAATCATCATTAATTACTTAAAATTGTTCCTGAGCCATCATTAGATGCAATCCCTTGTGTATTGGTAATAATAACTTTAGCAACACCTTTACTTAGGGCTGTAAAACCATTATCCAATTTAGGAATCATACCTTCGTTAATAACTCCCGACTGCTGATATTCTTTAAACAAATCTTTTGTTAGATTAGAAATAACAGCATCATCGTCATTCGGATTGCTAAGTACGCCCTTTTTCTCGAAACAGTACATTAAGCTAACATTAAAAAATGGTGCTAATGCTGATGCCAAAGATGATGCCATGGTATCGGCATTGGTATTCAGCATATTTCCTTGTCCATCATGCGTTAAAGGTGCGATAACGGGAACAACATTCTGATTTAATAAAGCTGTTAATTCTTCTACCTGAACAGATTCAACATCGCCTACAAAACCATAGTCAATATCCTTAACCGGACGTTTTTTAGCTTTTATTAGATTTAAATCTGCTCCGGTTAAACCAATCGCATTAGCGCCATTGGCTTGTAGTGAGGCAACAATTTTTTTATTTACCAAACCACCGTAAACCATTGTAACCACATCTAAAGTTTCAGCATCTGTAATTCGGCGGCCTTCAACCATTTTAGTTTCAACACCTAACTTCTCTGCAATTTTAGTAGCTGAACGTCCTCCACCATGAACCAAAATTTTTAATCCTGGTATTTTCACGAAATCGCTTAATAATTCACTTAAAGATTCAGGAGTCTCAACAACTTTTCCTCCAACCTTAACAATGGTTATATTTTGCATTTTATATAAAAAAGTTTTAGGCATCATTGTTTACAAGAGATATATCACTTACAAAAATTGACGCCTAATTTATTAGTAATTATTTTAAAGATTCAAGCATACGCTTGATTACTGCTTGAGCGGATACTACTCTATTGGCAGCCTCTTGAATAACCAAAGAATTTTCGCTTTCAATAACACCATCAGTAACAATCATATTACGGCGAACCGGAAGACAGTGCATGAATTTACCATTATTGGTTAATGCCATCTTTTCCTCATCTACAGTCCAATCTTTATCCTCAGAAAGAACTTTGCCATAATCTGAGAACGATGACCAGTTTTTAGCATATACAAAATCAGCACCTTCAAATGCTTTACGCTGATCATATTCAACCGTAACACCTTCTGTAAATTCATCAGATAACTCATAACCTTTTGGGTGTGTTACTACAAATTCTACATCAGCTTCTTTCATCCACTCGGTAAACGAGTTGGCTACTGCCTGAGGTAATGCACGTGGGTGCGGTGCCCAAGTTAAAACAACCTTTGGACGGTCAACTGTTTTATGCTCTTCAATGGTTACTAAATCAGCAAATGATTGAAGCGGATGACGCGTAGCTGACTCTAAACTGATAACAGGCACACCTGAATATTGAATAAATTGGTTGATGATCTTTTCTGAATAATCATCTTCTTTATTCTCAAAAGTAGCAAACGAACGAACCCCTATTAAATCGCAATACTGACCAATAACAGGCACAGCTTCTTTGATGTGCTCAGGTTTATCACCATCCATAATTACGCCTTGCTCTGTTTCTAGTTTCCAAGCACCATTATTGATATCTAAAACCATCACATTCATTCCCATATTCATTGCTGCTTTTTGGGTACTTAAACGCGTACGCAAACTTGAGTTAAAAAATACTAGAATGATGGTTTTATTTTTCCCTAACTCTTGAAAAGCATAAGGATTCTTTTTTACTTCGAAGGCATCTTTTAAAGCTTGCTTTAAATCGCCAATATCATCTACTTTTAAAAATCTTTTCATTTCTTTTAAATATAGTATCAAGACATAAGATTTATTTACAAAACGTAAATATCGTATACCTATTTTTAAAATTAAATCATGATGATTTTACACCTACAAAATTCAATGCTAATACTTATGCTCTAGTATGACCATCACCCGTTACCAACCACTTATAACTTGTTAACTCGCGCAAAGCCATTGGTCCGCGTGCATGTAACTTTTGTGTGCTGATACCAATCTCGGCACCTAAACCAAATTGAGCACCATCGGTATAGGCCGTGGAAGCATTTGCATATACTGCAGCTGCATCAACCTCATTAAAAAACTGAGTTATTACTGTTGCATCTTCTGCAATAATAGCTTCACTATGCTTTGAACTAAACTTATATATATGATCCAATGCCTCATCAATATCAGACACGGTTTTTATAGACATTTTGTGCGCCAAGAATTCAGTCCCGAATGACTCTTCATCTGCTTTTTGAAGTAATTGGGTTGGATAATCTCCTGCAGCTTCAAAAGCATCCTCATCCGCAAAAACTTCAACATCAAATGCTTTCATTGGAGCTAATATTTGAGGCAAAAGAGCTAATTTATCCTTGTGAATAACCAAGCAATCTAATGCATTACATACACTAACCCTTCTTGTTTTGGCGTTTACAACCACATCAATGGCTTTTTTATTATCTGCAGAAGCATCTACATAAGTGTGTACAATACCGGCACCTGTTTCAATTACAGGTATATTGGCATTTTCACGAACTGAATTGATTAATCCCTGCGATCCACGCGGTATCAATATATCAACATATCCAATGGCATTCATTAGCTCTGTGGCTGCTGAACGATCGGGAGGCAATAATTGCAATACCTCAGAATTAAAACCTTTTGCTTTCAATACTCCATGGATTAAAGAAACAATTGCTTTGTTTGAATACTCGGCATCGCTACTTCCCTTTAACACACAAGCATTTCCCGATTGCATACATAGTGCAAAAACATCAAATGTAACATTTGGACGCGCCTCGTATATTACGCCGATTACACCTAAAGGCACACGAACCTTTTTTAGTTTTAGTCCATTATCCAATGTTTTTTCTTCGAGAATCTCGCCAATTGGAAAAGGTAGCTGTGCTACATTTCGCATTTCTCCGGCAATTCCTTCAATTCTATCTTTGGTTAATTTTAATCTATCGTACTTGGGGTCATTAGAATCCATTCTATCCAAGTCTTTTTTATTTTCTATTAAAAGACTTTCAATATTCTTTTCAGCTTCATCGGCAACAGCATTTAATAAGTCAACGATATCGGCTTTTTTAACTTGAGACATGCTGCGAGCAGCCTCTTTTACATTCTGAAATTGAGATAGACACTTCATATTTCTATTTTTTCAAGTTTCGATTTTAAATTATTGGTTTAGATATAAATAATCGTAATGGATTAATGGTTGGAATTTAGAATCCTCCATATGTGAATCAGCTTCTTCTCTCCCATATTTAGCTTTACCAATACCTATTGATTCGCCAGCTTCGGTTGATATCCTTAATAAATCTCCTTTTTGGAAATTTCCAATCAACTTTACCACACCAGCCAATAATAAGCTTGTGGCCTTTTTTGAGATTAAAGCATCATAAGCACCTTGATTAACAACTACCTCAGCATTCGCAAAGTCTTCGGAATAGGCCATCCACTTTTTAACTGCCGGATATTTATCACCCGGCTTAAACTGTGTATGAATTACCTCTTGGTGATTTTTATTTAAGCTAGTTAATATATTATCGGTCGTTCCGTTGGCGATGTGCACCGAAATACCCGAGGATGCAGTTTTCTGAGCCATCCTACATTTAGTTAACATTCCACCTCTACCAAAGTTAGACTTGGTAGTAGATATGTATTCTGATAAATCTGCATTAGAACCATCAATAGATCGAATTACTGTGGCATCCGGATTAGTTGGGTTGCCATTGTAAATACCATCTACATTACTTAAAATAAACAAGGCTTCAGAACTCATCATTGTAGCCAATAAGCCAGCTAGCTCGTCATTATCAGTAAACATTAGAGCCGTAACTGAAACTGCATCATTTTCATTGATGATTGGAAGAATTCCATTATCCAACAAAGTAGTGATACAATTTTTCATATTAAGATAATGTTCTCTCGAACGAAAATCTTGCTTGGTTACTAAAACCTGGGCACACTTTATTCCGTGCGCATCAAATAATTGAAAATAGGTATTTAAAAGTTTCACTTGACCTACCGAAGATAGTAATTGACGTTCTGAAACAGTATCTGTTTTTTTGCATACCTTCACCATAGAACGGCCTGCAGCAACTGCTCCTGACGAAACAAGAATTACCTTTTTTTTCTTTCGATGTAAGTCGGAAATCTGATCTACCAAATGAGAAACCCTATTCTCATTCAACATTCCATCATTTCCAGTTAATACGTTGGAACCAATTTTTATTGTAATGGATTTAAACACAGAAAATATATTAGCCGTTTTGAACCTTGTTGAATGAAGTAATCAAACCCTTAATAAGGGATGAACTAAAACCTTGGTGTTCCATTTCATTTAAACCAGAAATGGTAACGCCGCGAGGTGTAGTTACTTTATCAATTTCTTGTTCGGGATGTGTTCCTGATTGGATTAATAACTCTGCAGCTCCCTTTACTGTTTGGGCAGCAATTTTTAAAGCTAGATCTGAACCAAAACCTATTTCGATACCACCTTGAGTAGCGGCTCTTACAAAGCGTAATGCATATGCAATTCCGCAAGCAGCAAGCACTGTTGCCGACGACATTAATTCTTCAGGAATAATAAGGGCTTGACCTACTTGGTTAAATAAAGTAAGTACCAATTTCTCTTGCTCCTCACTTGCATTTAATGCCGCAATACAAGTCATTGACTCACCAATTGCAACGGCAGTATTTGGCATGGCTAAAAAGAAAGCCAATTGCTTATCAAAATAGTTTTGTAAATCAGCCGTACTAACACCTGTTGCCAATGAAATAATGATGGCATCACTATTTACAGCATCTTTTATTTCTGTAATGATACTTTCAACCTGATAAGGTTTAACGGCAAGAAAAATAATATCGGCACCATCAACCGCTTCACTATTATCCGAAATAGTATTAATGCCTAAATCGGATAAATTCTGAATCAATTTTAAACGACGTCGGGTAACTGTTAAGTTGGCTGCTTCAATAATTTCAGAAGCTACAAGGCCTTTTGCTATTGCTTGGCCAAGGTTACCACCTCCAATAATGGCTATTTTTTTGTTATTCATAGTAAGTTAGTGACTTAAGCGTAAAATAGTAGCTCAAGTTATACAACTTACTAATATTCTACGCCATTAATTTCTATTTTAACATGTCCCCAGTTTTCACCAGACTTAATACGATACAGTTGCATTTCGCTAATTCCAAATTGCTTTGCAATAATCTTAAGTCTTGACTTCCTATTGGGGTCAAAAATCTTCTTTTTTAATCTAATCACTTCTGTTGAAGTCAACTTGTGCCCTTGAACTGTTTTGCGTCCTTTAAGCTTTTGTCTGGCTCCAATTACAGCAGGATTACTTTGTTGGTGCTCATATACCTCATCCTTAGTGCTCCATTTTAAATTTTCGATGTAATTATTCGATTTATTATAATCTAAATGAATTACAAATGTAGCATCCTCGCTAGGTTGTTCTAAAAAATACTGTGCAACTAATTTATGCACATAAAAAGTTTTTGATTTTCCGAATGGGCGAATAGGCAAGGTAGGATAACCACGTAGGACTCCTCCTCTAATTACATCACCTTCTTTTACAGAAGTAATGTAACTAACTATTCTTCCGTAATTCGAAATCGCATACTTTTTCTTAAGAGCGCCTTCTTCAAAATTAATCTCTTTCCACTCTTCGTTCCAGAAAGATTTAACCATAACCTAATGTCTTTATGTTTATAACATAGCATCAGGCACCATTATATACAACGTGAGACCAATTTATCCATAAATAAATCAGCTTCTTTCTTTGTTAAATTAAGGGGTGGTAATATCCGTATAATGTTGGTACCTGAGACTCCTGTGAAGATTTTATCTTCAAACAAAAGTTGCTTTCTCAAATCACCAATTGGATATGCAAATTTCAGACCAATCATTAGTCCGTTACCACTTATTTCACAATCTTTTAATTCTTTTTTTGCACGAGTAATTAAGTACTTCCCTACCTCAAAAGAATTTTCAACCAATTTTTCCTCTTCAATCACCTCTAAAACAGCAAGTGCAGAAGCACAAGCTAGGTAATTACCTCCGAAAGTTGTACCTAACATACCAAACCATGGCTCAAACTTTTCAGAGATTAAAACGCCGCCAATAGGAAAGCCGTTGCCCATCCCTTTTGCCATTGTAATTATATCGGGCTTAACATTGCTATACTGAAAAGCGAAAAATTTACCTGATCTACCATATCCTGATTGTATTTCATCCAAAATAAGGATGGCATTGTACTTTTCGCAGATGTCACCTAACCCTTCTAGAAATGAAGAATTAGGTACTACAATACCTCCTATTCCCTGAATACCTTCGATAATTACGGCGCAAACATCCCCTTTCTTCAGTTCTGCTTCAACTGCAGCAAGGTCGTTTAACTCCAAAATTACACTTTCGTGATTGGCATTTATTGGCGCTACAATCTTAGGGTTATCAGTAATAGCTACTGCTGCAGATGTTCGCCCATGGAATCCTTTTTTAAAGGAAATCACTTTTTTATTACCCGTTTTGAAAGATGCTACTTTCAATGCATTCTCAACAGCTTCGGCTCCTGAATTACACAAAAACAGATCGTAATCAGGTAAACCCGATACTTCGCCAAGCTTTTGGGCTAAATCTTTTTGAAGTTGATTTTGAACAGAATTAGAATAAAAACCAATATTATTTAATTGATCTGATATTCGTTTCACATAATGTGGATGCGTATGACCAATTGAAATTACCGCATGACCACCATATAAATCGAGATATTTATTTCCTTCTTTATCCCATATATAAGAACCTTGTGCCTTTACTGGCTCAATATCGAACAATGGATATACATCAAACAACTTCATATTTTAACTACTTATACCATTTACAAAATGGCTTGTTTTTAATTGACAATTAATAAAAAGTCTTGCAATACTTTTTGTATTGCAAGACTCTCCAGCATTGTCTTTTACTATTATTAACTTAATATCTAGGAAGCTTAGAATCCAACCGACTTTAAACGTAAGCCTGTTGTTTCCTCTAAACCAAACATTAAATTCATATTCTGAACCGCTTGTCCTGAAGCTCCCTTTATTAGATTATCAATCATACTAATGATTAATACCTTCCCATCATGCTTCTCTACATAAACAATACCCTTATTTGTGTTAACCACCTGCTTTAAATGCGGGTTAACATCGGATACTATCACAAACGGATGATCTTTATAATAAGTCTTATATAATTTAATTACTTCTTGTTCTGATAAATCAGTCTCGGCATAAGCCGTAGCCATAATTCCACGAGTAAAATTACCACGTACAGGGATAAAATTAACCGCCTCTGAAAAGCCTTCTTGCAATTGAGATAAAGATTGTTTTATCTCACCTAAATGCTGATGTGCAAATGCTTTATAAACCGATACATTACTATTTCTCCAACTAAAATGAGAAGTTGCAGTAGGCTTTTGCCCCGCACCTGTTGAACCTGTTATGGCATTTACGTGCACTTCGTTTAACGCTTTTGCCGAAGCTAATGGCAATAAGGCAAACTGAATAGCCGTTGCAAAACATCCTGGATTTGCAATTTTTGTTGACTTCTTAATCTCTTCGCGATTTAACTCGGGCAAACCGTAAATAAAATCGTTACCATCACGATTTAAACGGTAGTCGTGACTTAAATCTACAATTTTGATATGTGCAGGAATCGTATTCTCTGTTAAAAACTCAACAGATTTTCCATGTCCCATGCAAAGGAAAATAACATCAACTACGCTAGTATCTAAATCAGCCACAAAACTTAGTTCTGTATCTCCCAACAAGTCTGTATGTACTGATGAAACAGCATTTCCAGCATTACTTGTACTTTGTATACAGGTAATATCTACTTCGGGATGACAAATTAAGATTCTCAATAACTCACCTGCAGTATAACCTGCTCCACCAACAATACCTACTTTTATCATTTCTATATCTTAATAAACGAGGTAGAAAATGATTCAGATGAATCCGTAGCAAAACCTGAATCACCTCCTAACCTCTACTTAAAAACTTAATTAATACACTAATACTAGATTAGTTAATATCTAAAGATCCTTTATTAACCTTGTTAAATATCTTCAATTGATTCCCTAATATTGATGTAAATCCTTTTACGTCATCACCAGACCAACCCTTGTTAATTTCGCCATAATCACCGAAACCAGAGTTCATTAAATCGTTATCCGATTCAATTCCTACCAACTCAAAACGATAAGGATGTAATTTCATAATTACTTTACCATTAACGTTTTCTTGAGAGTTATCTAAGAATTTCTCAATATCGCGCATTACAGGCTCTGTATATTGTGCTTCGTGCAATAACATACCATACCAATTACTCAACTGCTCTTTCCAGTACATTTGCCACTTGGTTAAAGTATGCTTCTCTAATAAGTGGTGTGCCTTTATTATTAACAATGGCGCTGCAGCCTCAAAACCAACACGCCCTTTAATACCGATAATGGTATCTCCAACGTGAGTATCTCTTCCGATAGCATATGCCGAACCTATTTCTTCAATTTTTCTGATGGCGTCAATTCCTGTGGCAAAACTCTCTCCGTTTACTGTAGAGATTTCACCCTTTGCGAATTCTATCACCAACTCCTCAGAGTCTTCTTTCTGCAATTGAGATGGATAAGCCTCTTCTGGTAAAGTTTCGTTTGTAGTTAAGGTTTCTTTACCTCCTATACTCGTTCCCCAAAGACCTTTGTTGATAGAATAATCCATCTTTTTCCAGTCCTTAACAACGCCATGCTTCTTTAAATAATCAATTTCCGCTTCGCGCGATAACGTTAAATCGCGAATAGGAGTAATTATTTCAATCTCAGGAGCAATAATTTGGAATGTTAAATCAAAACGAATTTGATCGTTACCAGCACCCGTACTACCATGAGCAATATATTTTGCCCCAATTTTACGAGCATAATCAACAATTGCATAAGCTTGGAAAATGCGCTCCGAACTTACTGATAATGGATAAGTATTGTTTTTTAAGATATTACCATAAATCATGTAGCGAATACAGTTTCTGTAATACACATCAGTTACATCAAGAGCCACATGCTTAGTTACACCTAAATCATAAGCTCCTTTTTCGATATTAACCAATTCATCATCAGAAAAACCACCTGTATTGGCAATTGCTGAATAAATATCTAAATTCTTTTCGTGCTTTAAGTACTTTACGCAAAACGACGTATCTAAACCACCACTAAAAGCTAAAACAACCTTTTCCATTATATATATTTTTATCTATTGTATCTATTACGATACAAAACTGTATTCTCATTAATTTTAAAACAAGGCTATAAATTTAGCCTGCAATCTCTTTAGGTACGAAAACTTATTTCGTTTAGAACCGCCCTTTAGAAAGATAGATTGCTTTAACTGCAACCACCTGTCATAAACACCAAGGCTTTTAGCTGGCTCATCTTTCTTATTATCCTTTTCAGGATCGAAAAGCATACCCGTGCACAAACAATGTCTTCGATTGGTACGAACCAAAATATCGTAATTCACACAACTTTGGCAACCCTTCCAAAACATTTCATCATCTGTTAACTCTGAAAATGTAACGGGCTTATATCCTAACTCGGAATTAATCTTCATTACAGCCAACCCGGTTGTTAATCCGAACAACTTGGCTTTTGGAAACATCTCACGAGAAACTTCAAAAGCTTTCGCCTTAATAGCCTTTGCTAAACCTAAACCTCTAAAAGCATCAGCAACTATTAACCCTGAGTTAGCCACAAAACGATTGTGCCCCCATGACTCAACGTAACAGAAACCTGCGAAAATTCCATCCGGGTCAAGCGCAATAATGGCCTTCCCTTCATTTATTTTCTGAATAATGTAACCCGGACTACGCTTCGCAATACCTGTTCCACGTACCTTTGCAGCATCAGCTATGGTTTGTAAAATTACATCCACATAATCCAAATGCTCCTTTTGGGCAACCTCTATATTAAACTCGCTAGACATTATATATATTATATACCTAAACTCTACAACACTTTATTTTTCACTCCCGGGATAAACATCGATAAGGCATCCACCACATAACCTTTTGCAATACCCTCTCTGGAAATTAGCAAAATAGTATCATCACCTGCAATTGTACCTAATATCTCATAGGGCTCATGACTATCAATCACCGAAGCAATACTTGCAGCAAACCCTGGTCGGGTTTTAATTACAGCCATATTACCTGAGAAATCAATGGATTCCACTCCCGAAAGCGGAAAATCCTCATGCAAATCCTCTTCCACTACTTTTGATGCAGCAGAATTGGGCAATTCATAAATATATCCCTTCTCCGAATCAGGCACCTTTGATACCTTTAAAAACTTCAAGTCTCTAGATAAAGTAGCCTGAGTTGTCAGAAAACCAGATTCCCCAAGAAGAGATAACAATTCCTCTTGGCTACCCACTTTCTGATTGTTAATGATATTTTTAATCTCAGATAATCGTTGTGCCTTTATCTTCATTTTGTATATTTATTCATATGCAATGCAAATTTATTCACTTTTTTAAAATAATCAAATAATAATTGATAATTATTTGTATTTTTGCATCCGATAAAGAAACATGATTATCACTGAAGACTCTATTTTACAGCAACAAAGACAATTTAGAGCCTCTTTTTGTCATGTCCATTTCTGAGATTAACAGGTAAATTGAAGTTTACAACGGTGAACCTTTTTTGTTAATTTCCATTAAAGATGCATAAGAATACATCAATTTCATAATAGCCAAAAAGATGAACAAAGAGATTAAAAAGGTAATTATCCTTGGATCAGGCGCGCTTAAGATTGGAGAAGCCGGAGAGTTTGACTATTCGGGATCGCAAGCCCTAAAAGCATTAAAAGAAGAAGGTATCGAAACGGTATTGGTTAATCCGAACATTGCTACCGTTCAAACTTCGGAAAACATTGCCGACAAAATTTACTTTTTACCAGTTACCCCTTATTTTGTAGAAGAGGTAATTAAAAAAGAAAAACCACAAGGTATATTATTAGCTTTTGGAGGTCAAACAGCTCTTAACTGTGGAACCAAGCTATATTTAGCTGGTACTCTTGAAAAGTACAACCTTGAGGTATTAGGTACGCCAGTACAATCTATCATTAACACTGAGGATAGAGAGATTTTCGCCAACAAACTAAGAGAAATTGATGTAAAAACCCCTATTAGTGTAGCTGTAGGTTCGGTTGAGGATGCTTTAAAAGCTTCTGACGAAATTGGCTTTCCTATTATTGTGCGCGCTGCGTTTACATTAGGAGGTATGGGTTCTGGTTTCTGTTACAACAGAGAAGAGTTGGTTGAACGTGCCGAAAATGCTTTCTCATACTCTGATCAGATATTGGTTGAAGAATCACTTAAGGGATGGAAAGAAGTTGAGTACGAAGTTGTGCGTGACCGCCATAACAACTGTATTACAGTTTGTAATATGGAGAACTTTGATCCACTAGGTATCCACACCGGTGAAAGTATTGTAATTGCACCTTCTCAGACTTTATCGAACTCTGAATATCATAAATTACGTGAGTTAGCTATTAAAATTATCCGTCATATCGGAGTAGTTGGTGAGTGTAATGTTCAATATGCATTAGATCCTTACTCTGAAGATTACAGAGTTATTGAGGTAAATGCTCGTTTATCACGTTCATCGGCATTAGCCTCTAAAGCTACAGGTTACCCATTGGCATTTGTGGCTGCTAAATTAGGACTAGGATATGGCTTACATGAGCTTAAAAACTCGGTAACTAAAACTACCTCTACATTCTTTGAGCCTGCATTAGATTACGTTGTTTGTAAAATACCACGTTGGGATTTAAATAAATTCAACGGCGTAAGCAAGCAAATTGGTTCAAGTATGAAATCAGTTGGTGAGATTATGTCTATCGGTCGTACTTTTGAGGAGGCTATCCAAAAAGGTTTACGTATGATTGGACAAGGAATGCACGGTTTTGTTGCCAATCAGCCTTTAAAAGGAATTGATGTTAAAACAGAATTAGCAGAACCTACCGACCAACGTATTTATGCCATTGCTGAAGCATTCCAAATGGGAATGACAGTTGAAGAAATTCACAAACTAAGTAGAATTGACCATTGGTTCCTTGAGAAATTAAAGAACATCAGTAACATTGAAACAGAATTAAAAGCATTTGATAAGCTTGAGGCACTTCCTTCTGACTTATTAAGAAATGCAAAACGTTCAGGTTTCTCCGATTTCCAAGTAGCACGTTCTGTATTTAAGAGCACAAGCGAAGTTATTGGCGACGACTTATTAAAAGTAAGAGCTGAGCGTAAAAAACGTAATATATTACCAGTAGTGAAGCAGATTGACACCATGGCTGGTGAGTTCCCTGCACAAATTAACTACTTGTACTTAACTTATAGCGGTAGCGAGCACGATATCGACTACGAAGCTGATGGCAAATCAGTAATTGTATTAGGTTCGGGTGCATACCGTATTGGTTCTTCTGTTGAGTTTGACTGGTGTAGTGTAAATGCACTTAACACTATCCGCGAGCAGAAGCATCGTTCTGTTATGATTAACTACAACCCTGAAACGGTAAGTACGGATTATGACATGTGTGATCGTTTATATTTTGATGAGCTTTCGTTAGAGCGCACATTAGATATCATCGACCTTGAAGCACCAAAAGGTGTTATCGTATCTGTGGGAGGTCAAATTCCTAACAACTTGGCCATGAAATTAGATGCTCAGAATGTACCTATTTTAGGAACATCGGCACAAAACATTGATGGAGCTGAGAACCGTCAGAAATTCTCTGCCATGTTAGATGGTTTAGGAATTGATCAGCCACGTTGGAACGAGTTAACATCTATTGAAGACATCTTCACCTTTGTTGATGAAGTAGGTTTCCCAGTATTGGTTCGCCCTAGTTACGTACTTTCGGGTGCTGCCATGAATGTGGTAAGTAACAAAGACGAGTTAGAGCACTTCCTTACATTAGCAGCCAACGTATCTAAAGAGTATCCTGTTGTAGTTTCTGAGTTTATCGAAGAAGCCAAAGAGATTGAAGTAGATGCTGTAGCTAAAGATGGTGAGTTAGTAGCTTACGCTATTTCGGAGCACGTTGAGTTTGCCGGAGTTCACTCGGGTGATGCAACCATCGTATTCCCTCCGCAAAAGCTATATATTGAAACCATGCGTCGCGTGAAGAAAATTGCTCGTGAGATTGCGAAAGCATTAAACATCTCAGGACCATTCAACATGCAAATTTTAGGTAAAAACAACGAGCTTAAAGTAATTGAGTGTAACCTAAGAGCATCGCGTAGTTTCCCATTCGTATCTAAAATACTTAAGGTAAATCTTATCGATTTAGCCACTAAAGTAATGTTGGGTATGGAGGTTGAAAAACCAAGCAAAAACTTATTCGATGTTGATTATGTAGGTATCAAAGCCTCACAATTCTCTTTTGCACGTTTAGCAAAAGCCGATCCTGTGTTAGGTGTTGATATGTCGTCAACAGGTGAAGTAGGTTGTATTGGCGATAACTTCGACGAGGCTATCCTTACTTCAATGCTTTCTGTAGGTTATACAATTCCTGAGAAAAACGTATTAATTTCGGCAGGTCCATTACGTTCTAAAATGGAACTATTGAGCGCCGTTAAAATACTTAAAGAAAAAGGATACAACCTATTTGCCACTAGCGGAACACAGAAATTCTTTGCCGAAAACGGTGTAGAAACTGAGTTGGTTTACTGGCCAAGCGACGAAGGTAAAGAGCCAAATGCTTTAGAGTTAATTAGAGAGAAGAAAATGGATTTAGTTATTAACATTCCTAAAAATCTTTCTACTAACGAGCTTAACAACGGTTATAAAATCCGTCGTGGAGCTATCGATTTTAATATTCCATTGGTTACCAATGCACGTTTAGCGGGCGCTTTCATCAGAGCCTTTGCAAAAATGGGTAAAGAGGATATTACCATCAAAAGCTGGCAAGAATATAAATAATGCCCTTCTTACAATAAATTTGTAATAGCCGCTGCACATTATGTGTAGCGGCTTTTTTTATGCCGAAAACTTAGAAGTTATAAGTGATAAATGATCAATTATAAACGGAATTTACAGTATCAATATGCACAGTAATTCCCGTTTATAATTTAACACATATAATTTAAACGATCTGAAGGCGTAAACACAAACACTTCAGCCTTCTAACTAATCACTAAAAATTATAAACACAGCACATTACTTATACAGGATACCTTGAGACAGCCACGTTCCTCGCTGTGACGAGGCGCCTACACGATATTACGTCATCGCGATGCAAGAAGCGATCTCAAGGCACAAACACAGATACTTCAGCCTTCTAACGCATCACTAAAAATTATAAACAAGACACATTACTTACACCAGACGCCTTGAGACAGCCACGTTCCTCGCTGTGACGAGGCACCTACACGATATTGCGTCATCGCGATGCAAGAAGCGATCTCAAGGCGTAAACTCAGATACTTCAGCCTTCTAACGCATCACTAAAAATTATAAACAAGACACATTACTTACACCAGACGCCTTGAGGCAGCCACGTTCCTCGCTGTGACGAGGCGCCTACACGATATTGCGTCATCGCGATGCAAGAAGCGACCTCTAGGCGTAAACACAAACACCTCTGCCTTCTAACTAATCACTAAAAGCTATTTTCAGGGTGTGTCCCTCGTCAGCACATTTGTCAATAACTTCAGCGATATTAATCTCGGGCCGCGCTTTCCACTATATCTTTAGTCGCCATAATGGGCTCCCAAAGGATGCCGTTGCAATCGCTCACACAAAAATGTTAACTATCTGTTGAAAAATATAATATCTTCTATAAAGTTATATACCTATAATGAATATCACTGTTCAAAACTTACAACAATTGAAACCCTATATCATTAATAATTTAATATGATCTTTTAATGATTTCACTGTTAATATATACGCAGGAATTTGATTTAAATAGAAATAACTTCTCTTAAAAACTACTAATAGCCAAACGCGAATGTTTGATAACTACGTTTAAACAAAACGTGGGTAAAAATTCGGTTCTGCACTTATTAACAAGTCGATATACTAGTCGGGAACTACGAATAAATAGACAGCAGTAAACACTAATATATTGAGCACATTAGCTGCCTTTTTAAGATGGAGTGAGTAAGTAATACTACTTTATCAACAAAGCAAAAGAGCGAGACATTATACACTGCGATGAGGCATTTAGATCACACGAAGTAAAAATTTAGGCATAAAATACAATGCGCAAAGCCCAAGTAACTGTTAACAAGTATTCCGATGTATGTAAATGCCCAAAGCAACGCAGCGCATACTAAAAGTTACCTTTTTATGAGCTGCGATTGAGTGCGCAAAGCCTGCGACTTGTTATTCTATCATTACGACCAATTGCTACGGTAAAAGATTTGTTGTTTTGATATCCGATTGATTGCTGAAAGCTAAAGCAACAGTATTTTGCCCTCCGAAGTAATTATTATGCGTTGCGACACAAAATTTATAGCCTCCGAACACAAAATTTTGATAAAAGTAGGGTTACTGAATAACTAACACACCTGCTGTAAACATATAATAGATAGGCTAATGCGCGTAGTTTATATTTGTAAATAAGAATTATTATTGTAATATTCGTATAGACAAGACATAAACTATTAAATTTTTAACTATGAACAGAAAATTCCCAGGGGCGGCCTCAACCACCCTTAGTGCATGCGCTGTAATTGCACAATCAGCAGAAACTAATCAAGCTGATTTAGTATTGATTAAACCCAGTCTTACACCAGAGTATTTCACAAACTTTAAAGCAGAGATAGATAGTACACGGCAAACTGTTGTGGGCGTTAATAAACATGCCACGCTTAAGCAAGCCACATCAACCGTGACTAATCATATTGAAGAAGCGTTCTCGTTAATAAGACGCTTAAATGTTATGATAGACGTGAACTTTGATCCTGCTAGCGCTCAAGAGTGTTTAGATACCATTAGGTATCAAGAATTTTTTAGAGGCGTTACCAAAAAGCAGCAAGCAGCAACTATGGATTTGCTGAGTGCCATAAGCGAAAATCATGTGTGGCTAAGCGATACATTTACTCAAAAGGGTTTAGATATCGAAGTTATCAATAAGCTTATTGCTTTAACTCCCAAAATTATTGAAGCCAATACGTCTCAGGAAGTAAAGAAAAACACTAAAAAACTTACCAACGAGCAGATAGAAGCCATTAATGATATTTATAAACAAGTGAGCGATATTTGTAAAATTGGCAAGGTTATTTATGCTGATGATGAGGCAAAAAAACGAAATTATAATTTTAAAAAGGTTGTGGCAGGATTGAATTAAGTTGGTAAAAACAAGAAAGTACAAAGCAGGAACACCACTAGGTATTCCTGCTTTTTTATGAATAGAATAATACTAAATTTCGTTAGTTAAATATCTGCGTGCATATTTACTATCACCGCTAAATACATGTTTCCCTTCCGGGTTTAAAATAACCAGTGTTGGATATGTCTGCACTCTAAGAATCTCGAATATAGGATTACTTGGCTCTGCAACAAGCGTATTAAAGGTATAGCCTAAGTCAGATATTATATCAAATGCAGTTTGGTTTGTTTCGCTATCTAACATTCTATTTACCGAATAAAAAACTACATTATCAGCTTGAGCAAAATCTCTATACAAGTTCTCAAATTCAGGAAATAACCTAAAGCACATACCACAATGCGAATGCCAAAAATCTAACACAACATATTTGCCACGTAATGCATCTGTATCTAGTAATTCGCCATTTTTATTGAGCAAGCTAAAATTGTTTGCCCCTTCTCTTGTTTCAATTTTACCAGTATAAGAGCCATAGGCTATCTTATTACAAAACATATTGTATCCCTCAAAGAACATAAATAAGGCCAGTACCAATCCTCCCAAAAAGCTAATAAGCTGAACACTTATTTTTTTATTACACACTGTATAGGCCAAAATGCAAGCCAATATACCCGTTAGAAAATCGGGTAAAGCATATATTGTTGCTTGAAAATTCATAAGCAATACGGGTAATTCAAGTATAGTAAAACCCAATAAACAAGAAATAAAAAGTGCTTTTTTTGACACCCCATTTCCCAATGTTCGCATAATTAGTATTACTAAACCAAAGTAACTTATAAAATGCACCAGTATGGCGAATTGAAAACCTCCGTAGCCATTATAATATAAATAGCCTCTTGCTAGGCAGGTTACAAGCGTAGTAATAAGTGAGAGCGCAAAGGCCAATACAATTTTTTGCTTCTTAGTCATGTTTAAATAGATTAGGTATTGAATACAAATTGAATCATTAATACATATTATAGTTATAGGCAAACTAAACATATTTATGATGCAAAAACAAAAATTAAGCGTGACAAAATTGTGACTAAACACAAACACCTGTTTGTTAATTAGCTATAAACTTATTGCTGAGGTAAAACAAGAGAATTGAGAGGTGGTGATATACCCGTTCGTGCAAATTTGTAATCTATGCACGTTAGATGACTACAGCTTAAACAAGTGAATTGATATTTGCATATTTAATTTTTAATACGCATCTATATGACTTTGTAAAAAACTAAGTTAAATGGATGATAAAAAACGACTACTCAATAAGAGAGAATATTATAATTTAAATAAGTATACCATTGGTAAGTTGTTTAAAGTAGTTGGAATAGGAGCCACATCAGTAATTGCATTATTAACTGTTATTGCTACTTATGATACGCAATCTTTTGGAGAGACTATCTTTTTGTTTTTATTAATCCTATTTATTGGTAATTTAATTTCGCTAACGCTAAGTTCTTCTATATTTTTTGCCGGATATTGGGAAGCAAAAGCTCAATTCAAATTCTTTTATAGAATACCAGAAGAATTAAAAACTGACATTGAATTTGAGCTATATTTTAAACCTCTTTATAGTAAATATAGTCTTCTGGAAATACATACTCTTTTCACTTATGAAAACACTACCTTCTCTTTGGTACATATGAGAGGAGAAAGGCAAGTATGGATAAATATGATGAATGAACTTAGTTCTGTTGAAAATATAATGGAAGAAAAAAGGCCTTTTGATAAAAAATATAAAACTCAAAATATCGAATTAACGGGTTTAGGATTAAGAAAAGTAATCAAATACAAAGACTGGGATTTAATAAGTAAGGATAAATTTATAAATGCTTTAGAAGATTTACATAAGGTATCAACACAAGAGGGATTTAATAAACCTTAAGTATAAGGTTTTATAAAATAACACCATGCTGGTGCGAGTTTGCAACTCGTACCTTTTAAATAAATAACAAAGCCACATTTAAGTAATGCGGCTTCTGTTTTATAAGACTGTTTGCAAGCTATTTAAGCCCACGTTCGCACGGATTTCTAATCCGTGCAATAAGCGTTAAGTAAAGGATTAAGGATTTACATTTAAAAGAAGTTAGCCATTGAAATAAAAAGTAAGGGTTTATAACAGATAGTCTTTCAATATAAATGTTTCACGGATTACGCTGCGTTTAGTCCGCGCGAGCAAGGCAATGAATTTAACATGATTAGAGTTGAAATTATTCTGTAGTCACGAGCTAAAAGCTCGCGCTAGCAACGCGAGGACTCGTTCTGTAGCTTAAGCAAGGAAAGAAACAATATTAAGGCTTTGCCATGACGAGGCGCTTTTGGTCTTAATACTTCATACTGAAAATTAAGTAATACCCCCAATCAATGCAAAGTATTTATGATTTTGATATATTGGTACATATACTTTTGAATAAACCTTAATTATGAAGAAGATAGTATCAATATTAGTTTTGTGTTTCTGCCTTATCAATGTTGTATGTCAACAGAAAACACAGGGAAAGCAAGATCTTAGTAATAATAAAACAACACGGGATAGCTGCGCCATTAACTACTTTATAGCTTATGGATTAGGCGAAATGGCATTTAATCAATTTCAGAATTTTAGTGGAGAAATTGGACTAAGGTTTAAAAACCAGCACATGCTAAGGTTTGTATATAATAACATAAAGGCAACAGAAAAACACTTATCGAGTAATTTTGCAAATGCCGTTGATGGCCATAATGTACGTGGTTTACTTAAAAGCTATGACTTGATTTACAATATACCCGTATATAAAGGTATTTATGCTGGCGCTCTTGGAGGCTATGTTAATGATTATTATGAACACACTGAGTTAGACGAATCTGTTGAGCACTTCTCACCAACTTTGGGCTTCAGCGTTGGGTATAGAGATACCAATCTATTTAAAGTGAAAGGTCTTTACTATTATTTTGAACTCCCTTTTAGGTTTTACCTGAACCCGCTTGAAGAAACTAAACTAGGCGATTCAACAGTAAACCGCCATTTTTTTGTGAATAATATTTGGTTCTTTATTGGCTTTCAGTTTTAAGATAAGGAAGCTGCACTCTTTTTTTGCAATCACCACAAACCCCAATAAACCCCACTGCAGGTTCTTGTGTGAGCAATTGCAGCGGCATCCTTTGTGAGCCCATTATGGCGAAACAAAGATACAGCGGAAAGTGCGACCCGCAGGGGCACACCCTACCTTTTAAACAATAGTTTTACAAGAGAAAAAAGAACGTATAGGGCAATGGTAATGGCTATTCCGCCTACTCCGTTGGTGATTAAAAAGAAGAGACTCACGGCCAAAAGTAAATACTTATCAACATTATCTTTTAGAGAGAGGTTTTTGAATTTGAGCGAGAACATAGGTATTTCGGAAACCAATAGAAAACTGAATACGGGCACAAAAGCCAATAGCAACCATTGATTGTGAATAAGTGTGTGCAACCATCCATCGCCATTAGTAAAATCATAAGCTAAAGCAGACAAAAACAAGCCTGTTGCGGTGGTGGTTAACCCGATGAAGCTTTCGCTTTGGCGGGTATCTACATTAAATTTAGCCAATCGCAAGGCCGAAAAAACAGTCACTAAAAAGGGAGACAAGATAATAGCTATTTGAGTAGGCTGGGCAGCTAGGGTATCGGCAGAGAAGCTTCCTAGCAGAATGTACTTCAGCATCATGTGCAGCAATACCATTGGGGCAAATCCGAAACTAAGCATATCGGCCAATGAATCGAGTTCCTTGCCCATTGGCGAATAGGCCTTAAGAGCACGGGCTGCAAGTCCATCGGAAAAATCGAAAAGTGAAGCCAAGAAAATTAGAATGGCAGCCTGGGGCAATAAACCCTGAAAGCCCGCGAAAGCCGCTAGTGCTCCGCATAATACATTAAGGCTGGTTATAAAATTTGGGATATGATTTTTGATTGTCATGGGATGCTATTTTGTTTGCAGCAAATGTAAAAAGATATTGTGTAAGGACAAGTGCTGAGGGAGAGCTTATTTTTGAGTATCAAGTATCAAGTATCAAGTATCAAGTATCAAGTATCAAGTATCAAGTATCAAGTATCAAGTATCAAGATAAAAAGATGAGTACTTATATCCAATACTGATTGAGGCGATATACTTTAAAGATGTAAAGAGTCTTGCTACTTGATACCTGATACTTTTGTCTTAAAGAACCTATATCTTCTTCCCTGCCCAACGCGTTGAAAAAGTAGTGAATACCACTACTGTTATAGAACTTACGGGCATTAAAATAGCTGCTACTACGGGCGATAAATTTCCGCTTATGGCGAATGCCAAACCAATAAAATTATAACATATTGAAATAATAAAACTTTGCTTTACAATGCGCAAACTCTTTTGTGCGTAACGCACAAACTGGTGCAGACGACTAAAGTGTTTGGCTTCGAGAATGGCATCGCCAGCAGGCGAAAAATGGTAAATATCGTCGGCTAAGGATAATGCCACATCGCTACTTAAGAAGGCTCCGGAGTCGTTTAGTCCATCGCCAGTCATGAGCACTCGCCTACCCTCTTCTTTCAGTTGAAGTATGAAGTTTTGCTTGTCTTGCGGCTTTTGATTAAAACGTATCTTATCTGATTCGAAATAGCTTAGCAGGTTTTCTTTCTCGCCATCGTTATCTCCCGATAGCAGGTATAAATCGTACTTTGATTTAAGAGCTGCAATTACCTCTTCAATGCCTTCGCGATACTGGTTGCTTACTTTAAAGTAACCGCGCAGTTGATTATTTATAGAGATATACACAGCCGAATTTTCTTGCTGTACCGCTTCAGCTTCGCCACTAACATATTCTAATGAACCCAATTTTATAGGCATTTGATTAATGGTAGCAAACAAACCACGTCCGGCTATTTCAGTAAATCCAATGGTTTGAAGAGCTTCTGCGGGCGAATAGTTGGCCGCAACAGCTGCACTCAAAGGATGGGTTGATTGTTTTGCAAGAGCCAACACCATATTGAGCTCATGATCTGTTAAAGGATTGCCCACGAACTTAACGCTGCTTTCCTCGGGCTTGGTAAGCGTTCCGGTTTTATCGAAAACAATGGTATCAATAGTGGTGAGTTTTTCAATAACATCGATATTTTTAAGATACATGCCCTTTTGGCCCAATACTCGCATGGCACTACCAAAGGTAAAAGGCAGCGATAGCGCAAGGGCGCAGGGACACGCTACAATAAGCACTGAGGTTAATACCATAAGTGCTGTTTTAAAATCGGCTTGAAGCATCCAATAGCTGAAGCCTGCCACGGCAATAATAATTACAGCAATGGTAAATCGTCCGCTTATTCGATCGATAATAGACGTAAGGCTGCGCTTGCTTTTCGCCTGCTTTTCGCTTTGATTCCAAAGTTGGGTAAGGTGACTTTGCTCAACTTCTTTATCAATTTTAACCACAATGGCTCCGCCGGTTTGTATACCACCGGCATATAAAAAATCGTCTTTCTTTTTAATAACAGGAACTGACTCTCCGGTTACAAAACTATAGTCGATCAGTGCATTTCCACTTACGAGAACAGAGTCTGCAGGTATGAGTTCCTTATTTCGGATTAAAAGTTGATTCCCTACTTCAATATTTTTTAAAAGCACACTCTCTTCAACCTCATCGGTAATTCGAGTAACTGCCACCGGAAAATACGATTTGTAATCTCTATCGAAAGCCAAGGCCTGATAGGTTTTGCTTTGGTACCAACGCCCTAATAATAGAAAAAAGAGGAAGCCACTTAAGCTATCGGAATAACCTGGGCCTATGCCTAAAAGTACTTCGTAGGAAGTAACGGCAAAAAGCGCCAATATACCAATGGCAATGGGTAAATCGATATTTACGATTCCTTTACGGAGATTTTTAAATGCTGAAATAAGGTAATCGCTTCCGCTATAAAATACCAAAGGAATGGTAAGAACGTACATCAGGTAGTATAGGAATACTCCAAAACTACCATCGACAGCTTCGCCATTAAAATACTCGGGCAAACTGTAAAGCATCACATTTCCGAAAACAAAACCTGCTACTCCAATTTTATAAATGAGGCTTTTATTCTGCTTGCTTCCGTGTTCTTTTCCGTCAATATCTTGCAATGAAATATCGGGGATATAATGAATAGATACCAATAGTTCCACCAATTGGCGCAGACTGATTTGCTCTGTATCGAAACTTACAGTATAGGTTTTCTTTACGAAGTTTACCGCGCCATACTTAACGCCTTCGTTCAGCTTATTTAAATGCTCGAGCAACCAAATACACGATGCACAGTGAATAGTTGGTATATAGAAAGTGACTTTGGCAATGCCATTATCGAAGAAATCGTATAGCTTTTCTTTAACCTCGTCGTTATCGAGATAGGCGTATTTATTTTGATGCGGCACTTCATTTAAGCGAATACCGGGCTGTTGTTCAAACTCGTAATACTGCTGCATTTCGCTGCCATTAAGCATCTCGAATACCGTTTGGCATCCGTTACAACAAAATAGATTTCCATTTTTCTCAATGGGATGTTTGCCACAATCGGCACCACAGTGTACGCATTTATTCATTTAATACTTTTATAAGGCGATTAGTGGTTTTGGTTAATCACAAGCAAGCTGCGAATCAGACTAATTTCTATTATCTAAATTCTAATGATCTTTTCAATTAATGACAACAAGAGTTATCAACAGCTTCCTTAGTATCTACTTGGGAATGGGCTGCTGGTGATAATTTACTCTCGGGTGGACTTAAATAAGGAATACCCAAACTTAAACCTCGCAACACAAAAATAAGTCCGATTACCACAACCATTACAGGGATCACTTTATTCATTTTATTACGAACAGAAAGGCTCATCATATTACCCAATATAGAAATAGCCAACATTAAGGGCAGCGTACCTAAACCAAATAACAACATAAATAGGGCGCCTTCTGCAACTCCTCCTGCACCAATGGCGCCGGCAATAGCTACGTAAACCAAACCACATGGCAATAGGCCATTCAATAGGCCAATAAAAAATAAGCCTCCGAACGATTTCTTTGCAAATAGACGTTGAATGCCCTTGCGAACAGCTCCCGCGAATGGTATTTTTCCTGAATTCACCTTTTTAAATAGCGAGGGCACTAATACTGATATAATCATTAAAACACCCATTGCAACGGATACCCATTTCTGAAATCCAACCAATGAAAGTCCTTGCCCCACTAATCCGAAAACTGCACCCATAAGCGCATAGGTAACACTGCGGCCAAGATTATACAAAACCCCACCTGTGACTTTAACGGCATTATTATTCCCGTTTAAAGGCAAAGCCAAGGCTATTGGCCCGCACATACCCGCACAATGGAAACTACCCATTAAACCGAGTACAAATCCTGATAATACAATATCCATAATTATCTAACGAAAAAATCTTTAGTAACCTCGTAAGGCTCTTGGTTGTATTCCCAAGATACAGTTACATTATATCTGCCGTGTTTTAGCTGACTCTTATCCACTAAAAACTGTGCATCACCTGCTGGCACATCGAGCTTTAAATCGTCTTTCTTGTCCGAAGCACGATAAAAATAGATTTGCTTCTCTCCTTTTAACTCAGGGCAAACCTCTGCGAAGGCAAACAAAACATGACCCTCTTGATTCTTTATTGAGACACTATCTTTTAATGAATAAGATCTCTTTTGAATTTCCATATGATTAGAAAACTCAGCCCCTTGCTTATAGTAATCCTTAGTTACTAAATCGTTATTCTGTTTTAACGAAAACATTACAAACGACACCATCCAAGTGAAAAATAACACTAGAAAAACTATTACTCCATGTCCCCAACTAAACTTCATCTTACTATATAATTTATTTTTTCTGATTAGGCCCTACAAAAGACGCACTAGCCGAATCAATCATTTTTCCATTCTCGAAAGCACCAATTTTTACTTTAGTACTTCTTTTAACAATAGCACTCTTGGCAAGTTTTATAATAATGATACCACTAAAATTATTACTTGCTTTTAACTCTACTGGATGATCAGACAGAAAGAAGCTTCCCTCTTCTGGCTCCAGTAATTTTATTTCTATATCCTTAAATTCAGGTGTTTTATTAATAATCTTTAATTGATACATATTTGATAATGTATCGGCACTTACCTCTTGATACAAAGTCCCTGGCATTCTTAACAACGAAGTATCCACTTCGGTTCGCTTAGAGATTGCAATAATCAGTGTAATTAATAAGGCTGATAGAACTAGGACATAACCCAAGGTTCTGTAATTCTTGATACTACTCTTACCTGTCTCTAGTTGATATTGTGAGGTAAACCTGATTAAGTTTTCGGGTTTACCAATACGCGTCATTACGGAATTACACTCATCAATACAAGATGTACAATTAACACATTCGAGCTGACTACCATTTTTGATATCAATCCCCGTTGGGCAAACTTTAATACAAGCTCCACAATTGATGCAATCGCCAGCTTCTTTTGATCCGCGTGGCTCTCCCCTCTTATAATCGTAGGCAACGGTAATTGACTTTTTATCTAGCAGTACACCTTGCATTCTGCCGTAAGGGCAAAACATAGTACAGACTCCTTCGCGCAAATAAGCATAAATCCAGAAGTAAAATATACTCACCGCAAACATTGCCCCGTATACTTGCCAATATTCTTCAATGGAACTATTCCATATTTCAAGTAAGTAATCTAATCCCGTAAACCAAAGAATAAATACATTGGTAAAAAACAGCGTTACAATATAATACAATGCATATTTAAGAATTCGCATTGGAAGGGAAACTTCTCTTTCTTTGTTACGATAATTACCATGAAACAGATACTCTATTCTTCTGTATAGGCCTTCCATAAAAACAGTGTGCGGACATGCCCAACCACACCATATACGACCAAATACTGCAGTAAATAAAACGATGAATACAACAACACTAGCCATAACCAAGGCCATTATATTGGTATCCTGCGAATAAACAATCTGTCCGAATAAATAGAACTGCCTATTGAGCACATCCAAACGCATAAACGGATGACCATTTATAGTTACAATTGGTGCTAGAATAAAAAAGAATAATAACAATGTAGAAACCAAGGTACGACGTCTGTACCACTTCCCTTGAGGTTGGCGCACCTTAAGCCATTTACGCACTCCTGTTTCATCAATATTATCAGGCCTGTCTCTAAATGTTTTTTCCATACTTTTCAATCTGGTTAGCTACTAATTACTAGCGGGAAATTAAAAATAAAACACCCCTTTATTAAAAGCATAAAGCTAATAATAAAGGGGTGAAATCTCTTATCAAAAATGTATATTATTTACATTCTTCGCCTTGCGGATCTTTAGGATTTGCTGGTGATGATCCAACTAACTCTTGTAATATGTAATTGGCTACATATTTGATTTCGTCTTCAGACATCATAGCTTTGTAAGGAGTCATACCTTTGGTTGGCTTACCTTCGCTAATCACTTTCATAATATCAGCTTCAGAGCAGCCATTAATCCAGAACTTATCTGTTAAATTAGGACCAATTGCATTACCTTCTCCACTTTGACCGTGACAGGCCATACAAGCGTTCTTAGTATAAAGCTCTTTACCTTTTGCAACCATATCATTCATGGCCAACTCTGGTTTATTGCCCTGATTTTGTTCTTTCAACTCAGCCTGACTGGCTTCATAAGCAGCTACTGATGCAGCATATTCTCCATCCTGACCTCTTCCGTTACCTGGGTATCCAAAGTAGTGAATTGTATAAAACAACGAGAAACCAATTGTTACTAAAAATAATAAAGTAATCCATAACGGAGCAGGATTGTTTTGCTCTTTAATGCCATCATAATCATGCGACTCGATATCGTCATGAAAACCATTGGCTCCAATATTTACTTCTTGGCTCATAAATTATATATTTAGTTAATTATTAACGCATCTCGGTTCCGTTATCATCTTCTAGTATGGCATTTTTATACTCATTCATCACCTCCTTTGGAGTGCGAATGGTTTTATATGCAATAATGATGAACAGAACAATAAAGATGAAGATACCTATTGAGTAATACCAATAGAGACCTTCAACATTTTTTAATACTTCACTTACAAATCCCATAAACTCTTTTATTCTGTAACAGATATATCGCGTCCTAGTTTATGTAAATACGCAATAATTGCAATTACTTCTTTAGTTGGCTCAACTTCTACACCCGAAGCTTTTAAATCCGCTACTATCTTTTTAGCTTCTTTTATATATTCCTCAACGGCACGTTTATCAAAATCGGCATCATACGGAACACCCATCATTTGCATCACGCGAATCTTACGAGGAATTTCATCTAGATTAACATCATTCTCTGCCAACCAGCTATATTCAGGCATTATCGTTTGAGGATTCATCTCAAACGGATTCATAAAGTGATTGTAATGCCAAATCGCCGTTTTATAGGTAGTAGACCCCGCAATAGAGAAATCACCTAAATATCCTGCTCTAGATAAATCTGGCCCAGTACGACGAGATCCCCATTGGAATGGATGATCATATACATACTCACCAATTTTATTGTACTCACCATATCTATCCGTTTCCCAACGAAGCGGTCTAATTTGTTGCGAGTGACAGTTATAACAACCATTGGCAATATATACATCGCGCCCAGCTAATTCTAGAGGCGAATAAGGTTTTACTGATTCTATTTTAGGAACATTAGATTCTATTTTTAATAATGGAATAATTTCTACTGCTCCACCAATAACCACTGCCACAAAAACCAATACGGCAAAACGAACACTTCTACGCTCTAACCAACGGTGCACTGTTTCGCCTGATGCATCACGCTTGCTAGGATTAACAAGAGCTGGTGCTTCTGCTTCCTCATTGGCTGTAATTTCACCCATCGCAAATGTTTTTATCATATTAAATAAGAACATTAAGAAACCTGCGAAGAATAATACACCACCTACAATTCTAAAGGCGTATAATGGTAATATTTGTATCGTTGTTTCAAGGAAATTTGGATAAGCCAAGCCACCTGCATCCGTATATTCTTTAAGCATTAACCATTGTGTAATGGCTGCCCAATATAGTGGGATTGCAAACAACAGAATACCCAATGTACCAATCCAGAAATGTGCGTTGGCTAATTTCTCAGAATATAATTTTGTTTTAAATAACTTAGGAACTAACCAATAGAACATACCGAATATTAATCCGCCATTCCAGCCCATTCCGGCAATATGCGTATGTGCAATAGTCCAATCTGTAAAGTGACTAATTGCGTTTACCGATTTTAATGACATCATTGGGCCTTCGAAAGTAGCCATACCGTAGGCAATTAATGCCACTACAATAAACTTCAGGTCAGCTCTATCTCTCACCTTATCCCATGCGCCACGCAATGTTAATAATCCATTAACCATACCACCCCACGAAGGTGCAATAAGCATGATCGAGAATGTAACCCCTAGCGCCTGTAACCAATCAGGTAAAGCACTATAAAGAAGGTGGTGAGGACCTGTCCACATATATAAGAATATCAATGTCCAAAAATGTATAATGGATAACTGATACGAATAAATAGGACGATTTGAGGCCTTTGGTAGATAGTAGTACATTAAACCAAGCCATGGCGTAGTTAAGAAGAATGCTACTGCATTATGACCATACCACCATTGTACCAATGCATCTTGTGCACCTGCAAATATTGGATAACTTTTTACTAGTGAAACTGGAATACTCAATGAATTTACAATATGAAGAATAGCAACACCTAAGAAGGTTGCCAAATACCACCATACCGCAGCATAAATATGTTTCACCCTACGCTTTACAATGGTTCCAATCATATTCCATCCAAAAAGCACCCAAGATATTGCTATTAAGATATCAATGGGCCACTCTAACTCAGCATATTCCTTACCTGTTGTAAAACCAGCTAATAAAGTAACTGCTGCCAAAACGATAACAAGCTGCCAACTCCAAAAATGAATTTTACTAATCCAATCGTTGAATAATCTTGCCTTTAAAACACGCTGCAAGGAATAATAAATTCCCGCAAACATTGCATTTCCGATAAATGCAAAAATTACAGCATTAGTATGTACTGGTCTTACTCTACCAAAAGTGGTATACTCAAGGCCAAAATTAAATTGTGGGTATGCCAACTGCAATGCAGCCAAAAGCCCAACAATTAAAGCAACTACTCCCCAAACGAGAGTGGCAAGAATAAAATTCTTAACCGTTGCATTGTCGTATTTAAATTTTTGTATTTCCATTATTGTTACTCAATATGGTTTGTTATTTATCTGTTTTTGTCTTTTGCTCTTCAGTACTGCTGACCGACTCATTGTCATCATCGAATAAAATCCGAACTGAAGGTGTATATGTATCTTCATACTGTCCAGATTTTACTGCCCATACAAAAAGCCCTAAAAAAAATAGGGCTGCAAATAAGCTTACTCCGACTAGTAAATAAAGAATATTCATAAATATTTTCTAATAGATTACTTGCTCTTCATCCGATACCTCATCCTTACCTAAAGCAAATATCTTTTTTAATGATAGTGCAACGTAAATAATAAAGAACCAAACGGTAATGACACCACCTAAATATGAAAACAAGATCCAAAGTGGTGCTTTTTTAACAGTATTCCACATGGCTCGTTCTGCATTCAAAGCTGGTTTATTAGTGGCAACTGCAATTTTTAAATCTTTTGCTACAGTTAAATCGCCATAATTCTCAGTATCAACAAAACTAGCTGTTAATGCAACATTACCAATTGAATCTCCAGGAAGCTCATCGTTCCAATCGATATTAGCAATACCATTGCCGTCAGTTGTTTTTGGCTCTCCGATTGGCAATTGACCAAAATATCTCTTGGCTACAATCTTAACATCTACTCCTGCTACAGGAATTTGTTTTCCTTCATTGTTAGCAATTACCTTAACCAATACTTTTTTTGCGTCAGCATCATAGGATAAATCCATAGCCAAAGTCGCACCTTCTGGGATATTCGTTTCTACCTTAGCAGCAACTTCTTGTTTATACCCTTTATGAAAACTGCGGATATAAGCAATCACGTTCCAAGTATCTGTAGCACTTAATGCACTCTTAAAAGATGGCATTGTCACTCTTCCCTCTTGTATCTTATAATACAGCTCTCCATCAGTATTATCACTAAACTTTGAACCTGCAGGATCTCCAGGAGATGGCATAAGTGGAATAGGATTATTCTGCCCCGGCGTACCATGACAACTTACACAGTTATTTTTAAAAATATCTGCACCTAGTTTCTCCATGCTTGGCGAGAAGGTTACGGTACTCAATTTTCCTTTTTTATCGGCAGGAACAATCCATTCTCCTTGAGCATAAACCCCTGTAGAAATTACAAAACCGATAATTAGTAATATATAATTCTTCATAAATTCTTTATTAATGGGTTTTGTTCTCTTTATCTTCAACATGCTCTTCTGCCATTTCCCAAATAGGAATTACCGGGAATAATTTGGCTAACACTGAAAAAATCATCACAGCCATAAGAATAGACCCAACTGTTACAGCAGTCTCAATAACTGTTGGTTGATAAACCACCCACTCATGCGGCAAATTTTGTACTGGTAAGAAAGGATGTTCCATTGTTGGGATCACAATGATATACCTTTTAAACCAAGCAGCAACCAAAACAAACAGAGATATCACCATTAAGTTAATTGGGCTACGCATCTTTTTCCATAACAATAAAAAGATTGGTAATATTAATCCGGCTAGTTGAGTAAACCAAAACATTATAGCATGTTTCCCTACAAATAATTCGTGAATATGAATGGCATCAGCACCTTTCATTTTATAAGCCGGAACCAAAAACTCATTTAAGTTAAAATAGAAATAAACTACACAAACGAGTTGTAATAACTTACCCATCTTATCAAAAACATCATCATTTAAATACTCGCGTAATCTATATGAATTTCGAATTACAAATACTGCAATAACCAATGCAGCCATACCTGTTACGAAGGCACCAGTTAAGAAATAGGGCCCAAACACTGTACTATCCCAACCTGCACGTGGCGTTACAGCCATTAACCAAGATGTAACCGTGTGAATAGCAAACGCAGTTGGTATTACCAATACTGTAAGTATTCGTATGGATTTAAATAATAATTTATATTGTTTTGGATGATGTGTCCACTTAAATGACAATAGTTCGTAAACCATACTTTGCCATTTCGGCATTTTATTATCCCTACCTCTAGCAATTGCTAAATCCGGAATTAATGGTAGTAGATATAATAGTGAACTGATTACAAGGTAAGTTGTAACAACAGTAACATCCCAAAGAATTGGTGATTGTACCCTACCGTATAAGAAAACATTTAGCAATCGCTCTGGACGCCCCATGTCTGATACGATCACAAGCCCTGCCACAGCGGCAAAGGAAACTGCGATCATTTCTGCAATCCTTGAAACAGGCTTAATCCACTTGTAGCCTAACAGACCACAAACCCCACTGATTAACATACCAACTAAGGCAGTGGCTACAAAAAATACGAAGTTGGCAATATACATACCCCAACTTACCATATCTCTCATGCCTGTAACAATAAGACCTTTATCAAACTGGATATAATAAGCATAAAGGCAAGCTACTAAAGCTACGGTTAAAAATGCCATCCAATTATGGAAACCCCTTGTAAAACCAACAGGCCTCAGAACATCGGTGGCAATTTTATCGAGCTTTGTTTTATTTAGTCTGAACTTCTCTCCCGACATAAAATTAAAGTTTAAGTTTATTAGCTATGATGATTATCTGGTTTCTCTGGAGTATCAAAAACTCTATCTTTTGGAGGCAGATAATACACTCTTGGCTTAGTTCCTAACTCTTCCATAAGTCTATAACCTGCTTTCTTCTCAAGAAGCTCACTTAATACAACAGTTTCTTTTGTTGTACCATTAGTAACTGCATCTTCGTTCTCATCACCGAAATAAAATACCCCATTCGGACAAGAGCTAACGCAAGTTGGTAAATCACCTTCTCTGAGGCAATCGGCACTAAATACACATTTACTAACTGTACCTTTCTTCTGTGGGATATTAGCTTCAATATCATATTCCATTGGTTGCTCCTTGTACATCTCAGCATGGAAAGGCTCTTCCCAATTGAAGATACGCACTGAATAAGGACAAGCTGCCATACAGAATCTACAACCAATACAACGCTCGTTATCAATTAGTACAATACCGTCTTGACGCTTAAATGTAGCATCAACAGGACAAACTGAAACACACGGTGCATTATCGCAATGCATACATGGTTTAGGCATATTGTAAGGTGCCGACTTAGGACTATCCTGCATTACCAAGGTGTTGATATGGAATTGATATGGGTGCAGGTGATGATGCTTTTGGCACCCTTTAATACACTCCCTAGCATTTCTACATTTGGCAAGGTCAATAACCATAACCCAACGCTTACCTTTAATACCAACACGTCCTCTTGACTGCAAAGCTTCTGTATCTAATTTAACAGCTTGCATCTGAGTTTTTGGTACTTCAACCATCACATGATCTGAAGTCATTACCTTAACGTATTCGCCTTGATTGCTATCTGAATATTTAAATCCCGAAGCAATTGCTCCAGTTGAAGCAGCACCCCCTACTAAACCAAGTTTACGTAGGAAAGCTCTACGAGAATCTTTCTGATTTTCACTCATCTCACTCTTTTGCTTATCAGAACTCATTAGTTATATTTTTATATTTTAATTTCTTATTTGAACCTTAACTAACCCTAAACTATATTTCACAACAATAGCCTAATAAAAGGCTATTAACATAGCTATCAGAAAATTAGATATTCCGATGCTGAATATAGATATTTTAACATTTTATCGCACTAGAAAGTTTTAACAACAAGGCCGTTATTTTATCATTTATAATCATTCTAAATAAGACCCCAACATCCGAATTAATTAATACTTCTAGTTTTCTTAGAATATCAAACAATCAAAATGCAATATGGTTCTTTTATAATCTGATACTAAACAGTGCAAAAATCTTTTAAATTAACTATTATTTATCATTCATTTGCTTGGATGTTTAAAAATAACACATACATTTGTATGCAAATAATAGAAACAATGACATACATCACACATCATCACGGGCATCTTTATAAACTACCATAAATGGGAGCCGTGACTGTGTATCATGATATTTAAGAGGGCTTACCGTTTGGTTAAGCCCTCTTTTTTTGTTTAAAATATTAGAATTGACCAGAAATAATTAGGTATCCAACCTATTTGATAAAAAGAACGAGAAATGGAAAAACTTAGAATTGCATTACAGAAAAAAGGAAGACTTCATGATGATTCAATGAAGTTATTAAAAGAAGCAGGTATTAAATTTAATATTGGTAGCGGAAAACTAGTAGCTCAATCACCTTCCTTTCCAATCGAAGTATTATTCTTACGCGACGATGATATCCCACAAACAATTGCTGATGGCGTTGCCGATCTTGGTGTTGTAGGAGAAAATGAAGTTGCGGAAAAAGACTTTGACATAGCTGTTGCAAAACGCCTTGGATTTAGTAAGTGTAGAATTTCATTAGCTATTCCTAAATCAGAAGAATATACAGGTAAAAAGCATTTCCAAAATAAAAAAATAGCCACATCATATCCGGTAATACTCCAAAAGTATTTCGATAAAGAAGGAATTGATGCAGATATACATGAAATTACAGGATCTGTTGAAATTGCTCCTGGAATTGGTTTAGCTGACGGTATATTTGACATTGTTAGTTCTGGTAGTACATTAGTTGCCAACAGCCTTAAGGAGGTTGAAGTTGTTATGCAATCAGAAGCTTTGCTTGTAAAAGCCGATAATTTATCAACAGAGAAGCAGGCCTTATTAGATGAATTATTATTTCGCTTAAATGCGGTAATGACAGCAAACTCTAATAAATACATATTATTAAATGCGCCAAACGATAAAGTTGATGAGATTGTTAGTATTCTACCAGGTATGAAGAGTCCTACAGTTTTGCCTTTGGCAGAGGAAGGATGGAGCTCGATTCATTCGGTAATTTCAGAAAAGAAATTTTGGGAGATTATTGGCAAATTAAAAGAAAACGGTGCAGAGGGCATTATCACTTTCCCTATTGAGAAAATGATATTATAATAAAACACATAAGTAAGGGCAAAAACAAATCAATATGTTATTGCCTTTACTTTACTCAACACAACTAAAGATTCATATGCAGGTATTTGAATATCCACAGAAAAACGAATGGTCTCAGTTACTTGAACGTCCAGAGAACGATTTAAGTAACTTGTATGAAACAGTTCAATCAATATTATCAGATATAAAACAGAATGGCGATAAAGCAGCCAAAGCCTATTCAAAGAAATTTGATGGCTATGCGGCCGATCATCTATTGGTTTCTAAAACAGAAACTGATAAAGCATGCCTAGAAGTAGGTTCTGTTTTAAAAGAAGCTATTTACAAGGCTAAATTAAATATTGAGAAGTTTCATGAGGCACAAATTTCTTCTGAAAAGATAATTGAAACTTGCCCTGGCGTAGTTTGTCGTCAGAAAAGTGTTGCTATAGAAAAAGTAGGTTTATATATTCCTGGCGGAACAGCGCCACTTTTCTCAACTGTACTTATGCTTGCAGTACCCGCAATTATAGCCGGTTGTAAAGAAATAGTTTTGTGTACACCTCCAAATAAAGAAGGCGAAATAAATCCAGCAATACTTTACACTGCTTCGCTTATCGGTATAAAAAGTATATACAAATTAGGAGGAGTTCAGGCCATTGGAGCTATGGCATACGGAACCGAATCAATTACAAAAGTTGATAAGATTTTTGGACCTGGGAATAGCTATGTAACCGCAGCAAAACAATTGGTAAGTTTAAAAGATGTTGCCATTGATATGCCAGCCGGTCCTTCTGAGGTGGAGGTAATGGCCGACGAAAGTTGCATACCTTCGTTTATTGCTTCTGATTTATTAAGCCAAGCTGAACACGGTGTAGACAGTCAGGTAATATTAATTACTGATAGTAAAAAAGTAATTGTTGAGGTTCAGGAAGAACTTACAAAGCAATTGAACCAATTACCTAGAAAAGAAATTGCTGAAAAGGCCCTACTAAATAGTAGGATTATCCTATTAAAGGATAAAAATGAAATGATTGAGATAACCAATCAATATGCTCCTGAACATCTAATTATTGCGATGCGCGATGATGATGAAGTTGCCAACAAAATTACCAATGCAGGCTCTGTATTTATTGGAAACTACACCCCCGAAAGTGCTGGTGATTATGCTTCAGGAACCAACCACACTTTGCCTACGCATGGTTATGCACGAGCTTATAGCGGTGTGAATTTAGATAGTTATGTAAAGAAAATTACCTTTCAAAAAATTTCACCTGCTGGCCTAAAAAACATTGGCCCATCCATAGAAATTATGGCTGCTGCAGAACAGCTTGATGCCCACAAAAATGCAGTTACCATTCGTTTAGAAGCATTGAAAAATAAATAACTTGCCATGAGAACACTAGAACAGTTGGTTCGACCAAATATAAAGTCGCTTAAACCATATTCATCCGCACGCGATGAATATAGCGGTGTAGAGGCCATCTTTTTAGATGCCAATGAAAATCCATTTAATGACCCTTACAATAGATATCCAGATCCCTATCAACGCAAGTTGAAAGCCAAAATAGCAGAGCTTAAGAATATCTCTAGCAATTCGCTATTTTTAGGCAATGGAAGCGATGAACCTATCGATTTATCTTTCCGTGCTTTTTGCGAACCTGGAGTTGATAATATAGTATCTATTGATCCAACATATGGTATGTATCAAGTGGCTGCCGACATCAATAATATTGCTGTAAAAAAGGTAAAACTGACTTCTGAATTCGAGTTAGATGTTGATGCATTATTAAAGGCTACAGATTCAAATACTAAATTACTTTTCATTTGCTCGCCCAACAATCCAACAGGGAATAGTTTTAAGAAAAAGGATATTGAAAGAATCCTCAATGAATTTAATGGAATCACCATTTTAGATGAAGCCTACATTGATTTTGTTCCAGAAAAAAGCTTTTTACCAGAACTGAGTAAATATCCTAATTTAATTATCCTGCAAACCTTTAGTAAAGCATGGGGTATGGCAGGTATTCGCTTAGGAATGGCTTTCGCTTCGCCAGAAATTGTGAGTGTGTTTAATCACATCAAATACCCTTACAACATTAATATTCTTACGCAACAAAAGGCCTTTGATTTATTACAAAATCCTGAAGCCAAAGACGAGTGGGTGAACATTTTAAATAATGAAAAAGAAATCTTAAAAGAGAATCTTAGCCAGTTTTCTTTTGTTGAAAAGATATACCCTTCTGACGCCAATTACCTGTTAATTAAAACAGAGAAACCTTTAGCTATTTATGATTTTTTAGTTGAACAAGGAATCATTATCAGAAATAGATCAACCGTATCACTTTGCGAAGGATGTTTAAGAATAACCATCGGATCAGAAAGTGAAAATGCATCGTTACTTGATGCTTTAAAGAAATACAACAGCTAAAAAGAAACTTATGAGTTTAAAGAGAGTACTTTTCATAGATAGAGACGGAACGATAATTAACGAACCTCCTGTTGACTTTCAGGTGGACAGCTTGGAAAAATTAGAGTTCTACCCTAAAGCAATTTCTAACTTACAAAAAATTGCTGATAAGCTCGATTTTGAATTAGTGATGGTCACCAACCAAGATGGCTTAGGAACTGATTCATTCCCTGAAGATACATTCTGGCCTGCACAAAATAAAATGCTTAAAACACTTGAAGGAGAAGGTATTATATTTGATGAAATTTTCATTGATAAATCTTTCCCTGAGGATAATGCTCCAACCCGCAAACCTGAAACCGGACTACTTACAAAGTATTTTAATAAGGAGGAATATGATCTTAAAAACTCCTTTGTAATTGGAGATAGAATTACGGATATTATTTTAGCACAAAACCTTGGCGCTAAGGGTATTTTTATTGCTCAGGAAGGTAATGCTGAAAAAATAAAAGAAGCCAACCTCACTGACAGTTGTGGGCTGATTTCTGATGATTGGGACAAAATATGTGCATTCCTCTTTGCTAAAGAACGCACTGCACAAGTAAAGCGCACTACATCTGAAACCGATATCGATATTAAACTCAACTTAGATGGAACAGGCAAATGTGATATATCAACAGGCCTGAACTTCTTTGATCATATGCTTGAACAAATAGGCAAACATGCAAGCTGTGATTTAAGTATCAAAGTAAAAGGAGATTTACACATTGATGAGCACCATACTATTGAAGATACAGCCTTGGCACTCGGTCAGGCTTTTAAGGATGCATTAGGCGATAAAAGAGGAATTGAACGTTACGGATTTTGTCTGCCAATGGATGATTGCAAAGCATTAGTAGCGCTAGATTTTGGTGGTCGCCCATGGCTCATCTGGGATGTAGAGTTCAAAAGAGAGAAGGTAGGTGACATGCCAACAGAGATGTTCCTACATTTCTTTAAAAGCTTTTCTGATGCTTCGCTTTCTAATTTGCGCATTGAAGCCGATGGAGATAATGAACATCACAAAATAGAAGGCATCTTTAAAGCTTTAGCTAGAGCGATAAAAATGGCCATCAGAAAAGATGTTTTTAACAATACACTTCCCTCAACTAAAGGGACTTTATAAGATTTTAATCAAAATGGCGAGCTTAGTAATATTGTATTACTAAGCTCGCTATCTTTAACCCATAGGGAGTTTGTTAACTCAGCCATATTTTACTACCTTACACCATTAATTATCTCATAATCCTGATAAGAAATGGCAAGTTCAATTGGCAATTCAGATTTCCCACTTTTTCATACCTCTCTTCTACCACAAGAAGAAATGCTTGAGGTAAAACACACTCAGAAAAAGTTAACAATTGGGATACCTAAAGAATTATCAAAATTTGAAAATAGGCTAGCTTTAACCCCCCAAGGTGTAGAGTTATTAGCTGAAAATGGACATACCATTTTATTTGAATCAGGAGCAGGTGCACCTTGCAATTACACCGATCAACAATTTGCTGAATCAGGCGCAAGCATCGTTAAATCTCATGCTGAAGTTTTTGAATGTGAAATATTACTTAAAGTATCTCCTCTAACACCTGATGAAGTCAGCTTGGTAAAAAAATGCCAAACTATAATTTCATTAGTTCAAGTGCAACAACAGTCGCGTGATTGTATGCTCAAACTCATGTCTAAAAAAGTAAATGCTATAGGTTTTGAGCTGATTAGAGATGAGAATAGATGCTATCCGGTTTTACGAATTATGAGTGAAATTGAAGGTTATACATCTATTATGATAGCTAGTGAATATTTAAGCAAGGCACATAACGGTAAAGGGGTATTTTTAGGAGGTATAACAGGCATTGCTCCTGCGGAGGTTGTTATCCTTGGAGCCGGCATGGCAGGCGAAAATGCTGCTAGGGCTGCAATAGGCTTAGGAGCAACTGTTAAGGTATTTGATAATTCTTTTAAAAGCCTGCGAGAATTAGAATTGAACATCGGACAAAAAGTATTTACATCAGTTCTATCTCCAAAGGTATTAACCAAAGCTTTAAAAACGGCAGAGGTTGTGATTGGCAACCTTAGATATTTGCAATCAGGCATAAAATATATGGTTACTGAAGAACAGGTTATGCAAATGAAACCCGGCTCAGTGCTTATCGACCTAAGTATGGGACAAGGAGGTTGTTTTGAAACCTCAATGTGTACTGATTTTTCACATCCTGTATTTAAAAAACATGGGGTTACGCACTATTGTGTTCCTAATGTTGCATCACATGTTTCAAGAACAGCTACTATTGCACTCAGCAATATATTCTCAAGAATTATACTTGATGTTGCTGAAGCTGGAAGTGTAGATAAGATTATAAAAGAAAATCCAGGAATTAGTGATGGTTTATATATTTACAAAGGCATATTAACAAATCACTATATGGGAGAGTTGTTCTCCTTACCATCAAAAGATATCGGTTTACTTATGGCTGCGTTTTAACTCTAGGAATAGACATTTTAAACAAAGCACCATTCTCCTTACCCGATTCGGCCCATACTTGCCCATTCATCATTTCTGCATATTTACTAACAATAGCAAGTCCAATACCTGTTCCACCAAACTCACGTGTAGGATTTAGGTCTCCCTGCCTAAATAATTCAAATATTGATTTTTCTTTACCTTTCTCAATACCTATACCTGTGTCCTCAACAAAAAATTCAAATGAATCCTCCAGTTTAGTATAGCCTATTCTGATAATTCCTTTATTGGTGAATTTAACGGCATTTTCAATTAAATGCTCTAAAGACTTATATATCGCCTCTTTATAAGTTACGAGTTTTTCTTCCTCTGGTATTTCATCAATATAGACTTGAATCTCTATTGACTTAGATGCACTAGCAACTTCCTCCTGAAACTGCTGTTGTAAAGTAGCCAACATCTCCTCTATCGATATTTCATCTTTATCAACAGATATCGTTTGTGCCTGAAGTTTAGAAATATCAATTAAAGCATCCATCACACGCATTAATTGATTTCCGTTATGATATACAATATTTAAATACTCTGTCTTTTCCTCATTACTAAGATTATCAGAACGCAATAATTCTGTAAATCCAATTATAGAATTCATAGGTGTTCTAATCTCATGACTTAGATTAGCAAGAAATGAAGTCTTTAACTTATTACTCTCTTCTACATTTATTGATATTGTTTTAAGCTCGTTATTGATTTGGTCTAATTCCTTATTTTTCCGAATCAATTCTTCCTTAAAAACTAACAATTCTAGATTTCTTCTTTTTAACTCTCGCTCTTTTTCAACATGCTCTAACTCTGATCCAATACGCGAAGAGAACATATACATAAGCGATTCTATTCGCTTGGAGGTATCTTTAGGAGTAGTGTACAAAGAAGCTAAAACTCCAATCACTTCACGTTTTGAATTATACAAGGGAACTCCAAAATAAGCTTTAATCCCAAGCTCTAAAAACTTTGTATGATTAGGGTACGATAACTGAACGTAATCGTTAATTAAAACGCAAGAATTATTTAAAACCTCAGCACATGGGGCATTATCAAAGTTATACGAATAGTTCGTTAGGTTTTCAAACTTATTACAGAAGGCAACCTTTTCAACACGTCTATCCTCTTTATTAAAAACTCCAATAAAAGTATAATCAGCTCCTATAAACTTATTCAACATTAGTACTGAATTAGCAAAAAAAGCTTCTCCTTTAATATTAGACTCCGGACTAAAAAGTTCGTATAGGCAATCCTCCCAACTTAAAAAGTCTGTCAGGTTATTTGCTATACTACTTTGTATAATATCGTGCTTCAAAATATTACGTTTTTTAACTTATATCCGGTATACGCAATTAAGCAAAAAGGTTGGTTAAAGTCATTTCATTTTTGACGAAGCTATCTTTTTTATACTTTAATTAGCTAATTGAAGAAGATATAATTTAAACGATATCAATAATAAATTAGCAAGCAATTCACTATTGATTAGATTTTTGTAATTTTGTGCCTCATGTCATCTTTAAAATTAACATAATGCCAATTCCATTATTTATATATAATACTTTAAGTAGATCAAAAGAAGAGTTTAAACCCCTAATAGACAATCATGTTGGACTATATGTTTGTGGTCCTACTGTTTATGGAGATCCACATCTAGGTCATTCAAGGCCTGCTATCACTTTTGATCTTCTAACTCGCTTTCTGAAACATCAAGATTATAAGGTTAGATATGTAAGAAACATTACGGATGTTGGCCACTTGGAAAGCGATGGAGACGAAGGTGAAGATAAAATTGCAAAAAAGGCACTACTTGAGCAGCTTGAACCTATGGAAGTAGTTCACTACTATACCGAGCGCTATCACGATTATATGCAGATGCTTAATGTTAATAGCCCAAGTATTGAGCCACGAGCCTCGGGCCATATTATCGAGCAACAAGAGGTTATTAACTCTATTATTGAGAAAGGGTATGCCTACGAAAGCCAAGGTTCTGTTTACTTTGATGTTGAAAAGTATAACAATGATCATCCATATGGCATATTATCTGGCAGAAAACTTGAAGACCTTTTAAGTAATACACGTGATTTAGATGGGCAATCGGAAAAAAGATGTCCTGCTGATTTTGCTTTATGGAAGAAAGCAGCACCTGAACACATTATGCGTTGGCCATCTAAATGGAGTGATGGATTTCCAGGATGGCACCTAGAATGTTCTGCAATGAGTAAAAAATATTTAGGTGAACAGTTTGATATTCATGGTGGTGGAATGGATTTACTATTTCCGCATCACGAATGTGAGATTGCTCAAAGCACCATTGATAATGGTAAAGCTCCTGCGAATTACTGGATGCACAATAATATGATAACCATTGATGGACAAAAGATGGGTAAATCACTAGGTAATTTCATCACACTTGAAGAGTTATTTGCGGGTTCTCATCCTAAATTAGAGCAAGCATATAGTCCTATGACTATTCGTTTCTTTATTTTGCAGGCACATTATCGCAGTACACTTGATTTTAGTAATAGTGCACTTCAGGCATCAGAAAAAGGCTTAAAACGCCTAATGGAAGCTATCCAGAATATGGATAATATTGAGCCTTCAGAAACATCTAATGTTAATATTGATGAGTTAAAGCAAAAATGTTTTACTGCATTGGCTGATGATTTAAATAGCCCAATCGCAATATCTTACTTATTCGATACTGTTAAAGTTATTAATAACATATTAGCTGGCAATAACACCATTTCAAACGATGACCTTAGCGAGCTTAAGCTATTTATGAACACCGTTTGTTTTGACATTTTAGGTTTAGAAAACGAATTTGGAGGTAGTGAAAACTCAGGTGACTCTAAAATAAATGATGTAATGCAACTAATCATTAAACTGCGTGCCGATGCAAAATCTAATAAAGATTGGGGTACCGCTGATAAAATACGTGATGAATTAGCAAACATTGGCATCAGTATTAAAGATGGAAAAGACGGAGCCGTTTGGGAAAATAATTAATAACCACAGCTTAATTTAATTAAAATTCACAATGAGGAATATTGCCTTTATTTTTATAGTGATTGTATCACTAGCTTGTGCTAACAATAGTACAAAAGCTAAAACATCGAGTTCAGCTAAAAAAAAGAACCTCACTAAAATTGATGTTCCTCATTTTAATGCTGATTCAGCCTTTTCATATGTTCAAACTCAAGTAGATTTTGGTCCGAGAGTACCGAATACAGAAGAACATCTTGCCTGTGCAAACTACTTATCTGAGAAGTTAACTTCCTTTGGTGCCGAGGTGATTGTGCAAGAAGCTGAAGTTAGAGCTTTTAATAATACATTGCTAAATGCGAAAAATATCATTGGTCAGTACAAACCCGAATTAAACAACCGGATTTTACTTTTTGCACATTGGGATACTCGTCCGTTCGCCGATCATGATGAAGACAAATCGAAACAGAAACAACCCATATTAGGTGCAAACGACGGGGCTAGCGGAGTAGGGGTATTATTAGAAATTGCTCGTAATCTTCAAAATAAAGATCTTCCAATTGGAATTGATATTATATTTTTTGATGCCGAAGATTATGGAACTCCTGACTTTGAAGGAGCACAATACAAGGCTGATACCTGGTGTTTGGGCTCTCAATATTGGGGTAAAAATCCTCATAAAGAAAATTATTACGCACAATACGGAATATTACTCGATATGGTTGGTGCGCCAAATGCCACATTTAATCGCGAATTATATTCTTTACAATTTGCACCTCGTGTGGTTAAAAAAGTATGGAAAACAGCTGAGGCATTAGGCTATGGTAATTATTTTGTATACGAAAAGGGTGGAATGATTACCGACGATCATGTATATGTGAATAAGTATTTAAACATTCCTTGTATAGATATTATCCAACACGACCCTAGTACTGATAGTAACTTTGGAAGCTATTGGCATACCCACGACGACACTATGGAAAATGTGGATAGAAATACCCTAAAAGCAGTAGGACAAACTGTACTTGAGGTAATATTTAACGAAAACTAATTAATAATGAGTGGCAAACTAGCTTCGTACCTTAATAAAGATTTAATTGAAGCAGGCTGTGATGAAGCTGGAAGAGGATGTTTAGCTGGCCCAGTTGTTGCGGCCGCTGTTATTTTACCTCCAAATTTTAATCATCCGCTTTTAAACGACTCAAAAAAACTAAGCGAAAAACAACGAAACATTTTACGTCCAATTATTGAAAAGGAAGCTATTGCTTGGGCTGTATCCTTTGTTGATAATAAAGAAGTAGATAAAATAAACGTATTAAACGCATCAATAATAGGAATGAAAAGAGCAGCTGATGAATTAGCTATAACGCCTGAACATTTACTAATTGATGGCAACAGATTTAAAGCACATAAAACAATCCCCCATACTTGCATTATAAAAGGCGATGGTAAATACAGGTCAATCGCAGCTGCTAGTATATTGGCAAAAACACATAGGGATGAATTAATGCAAAAATATGCTGATGAATATCCAAACTACGGGTGGTCGAAAAATAAAGGATATCCAACAAAAGAACACAAATTGGCATTAATAAAGTTCGGAGAAACTCCATTACACCGTAAAAGCTTTAAGCTGATTGATACACAACTTTCCCTACAATTATAGTTTTTACGTGCAACAAATTGGGTTATTATCATTGTTTTAGCTCAAAATTGTACTTTATTTTGCAATTCCCTTAAGTAAATAGAGGGTTCATAACAGAAAATATTAATATCCAATACAACATGCCTTGAGTGTGACTCGTTCAAGAGCATTATAAAACAAAGATGATGAGAAAAATTACAATGTTAATTGTCGCTGCTTTAATCGCCTTTTCAGGAAGCGTTAAAGCTGACGAGGGGATGTGGCTTCTTCCTTTAATTTCGAAGTTAAACGTCAACCAAATGAATGACATGGGTCTTAAGCTTTCTGCTGAAGATATTTATAGCATTAATAACTCAAGTTTAAAGGATGCCGTAGTTATTTTTGGAGGCGGATGTACAGGTGAGTTAATTTCAGATAAAGGATTAATTCTTACCAACCACCACTGTGGATACGGAAATATTCAGGCATTGAGTTCTGTAGATCACAATTACCTAAAAGATGGTTTTTGGGCAAAGTCATTAGAGGAAGAATTACCTTCTAAAGGCTTAGCTGTTACTTTCCTTAAATACATGAATGATGTTACCGAAAAAGTATTAGAAGGTACAACTGATGCTATGGAAGAAGGCGAGCGTAACAAAATAATTGCTGAGAATAAAAAGGCACTTATTGAAGAAGCTTCTAAAGATAATAAGTTAACTATTACAGTTCAAAGTTACCTCGAAGGGAACCAATACTTTATTATTGCCTACCAAAAATACACTGATGTTCGTTTTGTAGGAGCTCCTCCATCATCAATTGGCAAATTTGGTTTTGATACTGACAACTGGATGTGGCCTCGTCATACTGGTGACTTCAGTATGTTTAGAGTTTATGCTGATAAAGATGGGAACCCTGCAGAATACTCTGAAGATAATGTACCCTTAAAACCAGTACATCACCTACCTGTTTCGCTTAAAGGAGTTGAAATGGATGATTTTGCAATGACTATTGGCTTCCCTGGAAGTACAAATCGTTATTTAACATCATGGGGAATTGAGGAAAGAATGAATATTGTGAATGATTCACGTATTATTCCTCGCGGTGCAAAACAAGAATTATGGCACGAAGCCATGATGGCCGACGAAAAAACAAACATTCAATATGCCTCAAAATATAGCCGAAGTACAAACTATTGGAAAAACTCCATAGGTATGAACCGTGGCTTAAAAAAGCTTAAGGTAATTGATAGCAAAAGAGAAATTGAAGCCGAATTTGCTGCATGGATAAACGAATCTGACGAAAGAAAAGAACTCTACGGATCTGTTTTAAGTGAACTTGAAAACGCTTATTCGAAAAGAGCAACTAATCTTAAGGCTCAATATTATATGATTGAGTGTATGTTTAGAGGTACTGAGATAATTAGCTTAGGTACAAAAACATCGCGCTTAGCAGATGCTTTAGAAGAAGGTAACGAAGAAAAAGTTTCTGAAATTACCAATAGCATTAATGCAAGCTTAGAAGCTTTTTACAAAGATTACAATGTTAATCTAGATCAAAAGGTGTTTGCAACAATGTTAAAGCTTTATCATGATTATATTGATGCACAGTTTTACCCTTCGTTTTACAACGATGTAGTTGCTAAGAAATACAAAAACGACTTTACAGCTTATGCCAACGTTGTATTTAAAAAATCTGTTTTCACCTCTCAAGAGAAATTTGAAACCTTTTTGGCAAAACCTTCTTTAAAAGTTCTTCAGAAAGATCCTGTCTACATTGCAGCAGTTTCTGCAATCGAGAAATATAAAGAAATTCAAGGAGGACTAACACAATATAACGAGGTTGAGGATAGAAATAATCGCCTTTTCCTTAAGGGACTAATGGCAATGAATCCTGATAAAGTTTATTATTCTGATGCTAATTTTACAATGCGCTTAAGCTACGGTAAAGTTGGTAATTACGAACCAAAGGATGCCGTTATTTATAAGCACTTTACTACACTTGAGGGCGTAATGGAAAAAGAGCAGCCAGGAAACTATGAGTTTGAAGTACCTGCAAAATTAAAAGAATTATACGAAACAAAAGATTATGGTCAGTATGCTGATAAGGATGGTTCTTTACATGTTTGCTTTACTACAAATAATGATATTACAGGAGGTAACTCTGGAAGTCCGGTTATAAATGCAAACGGTGAGTTATTCGGTTTAGCATTTGATGGTAACTGGGAAGCTATGAGTGGGGACATCGCATTTGAAACAGAATTACAGAAATGTATAAACGTTGATATCCGTTACGTATTATTTGTAATTGATAAATACGCCGGTGCAACCAACTTAATTGAAGAGATGACACTTGTTAAGTAATCTAATTATATAAGATTTCATCACAAGGCTGTCTCCTCAGAGACAGCCTTTTTTTGTGCTCAATATCCAACTAAAATCATATTTCTATTTAGTGATTCATTGTACTTAATTACTACTTTTGCAAACAACTTAAATCATAAAACAATGCAAATTAACTTTTTACAAATCGTTTCGGCCTTTATCGTACTTTTTGCAGTTATTGATATTTTAGGCTCTATTCCTTTAATTCTTGACCTAAAGAAAAAAGGCAATAAAATTAATGCCAGAGAAGCAGCTATATACTCATATGCTATTCTTGTTGTTTTCTTCTTTGTGGGAGAACCCTTACTAGGATTGTTTGGTGTAGACATCTCTTCTTTTGCTATTGCTGGTTCATTTGTATTGTTAGTAATGGCTTTTGAGATGATATTTGGTATCCATATTTTTAAACACGATTCTCCTAGTGGTGCAAGTATTGTTCCTATTGCCTTTCCCTTAGTTGCAGGCGCAGGCTCATTTACTACAATATTATCTTTAAGATCTGAATTTGACACAATTAACATATTAATAGCTTTAACTCTAAATATAATTGTGGTGTATTTAGTTTTAAGATCAACAGGGAAGGTTGAAAAGCTAATTGGTGAAGGAGGCGTTTATGTACTTCAAAAGTTCTTTGGAATTATTTTACTCGCTATGGCTATCCGACTTTTCTTAACTAACTTTGCCAATCTAATCACTCAGTTTTTACCTGCGCTTAAAGGTTAATTAATGGCTAAAAAGAATAAGTATTACGTTGTATGGAATGGTGATTCACCTGGTATTTACACTAGTTGGGACGAATGTCAGGTAAATATTAAAGGAGTAAGTAATGTTCGCTATAAAGGTTTTCCAACATTAAGTGAAGCGGAATATGCTTTTAATGATGATCCTGAGAAATATTGGGGTAAAAAACCTAAGTCAGAAAGCGTTTCATTTTTAGCAGATTCTTTTAATGATGATATTATTGCAAACAGCATTTCTGTTGATGCAGCATGTAGTGGAAACCCTGGTGTAATGGAGTATCAGGGTGTCTATACAGCTTCAGGAACTCAAATATTTATCAAAAAATTTCCTTTAGGCACAAATAATATTGGTGAATTTTTAGCAATAGTACATGGCTTAGCTTACCAAAAGCAGCAAAAGATGAATCTCCCCATTTATACCGATTCTAAAATTGCTATGGGATGGGTAAAAGCAAAAAAATGTAGATCGAAGTTACCGCTTGATGCTAAAACAAAAGACCTGTTTGAAGTAATTAAACGTGCTGAAGAATGGCTCAAGAACAACACCTACAAACAGGATATTTTGAAGTGGGATACTAAGCATTGGGGTGAAATTCCAGCCGACTTTGGCAGGAAATAAATAGAATCAGCATTTAGTTTGAACTAAATGCTGGAATCGTAAACTCAACCTTTGTTCCCTGTTTCCCGCTTACAGAACGGTCTTCTACTCTTAATTGCAATTTTGTTAACGAATTGGTTTTATTAATAATCTTCAATCGTTCTTTAGTTATTGATGTAGCTAATGATTTATGTCCTTTATCGGTACCTTTACTTGAGTTGATTCCTACACCATTATCTTCAACAACTAACTTTATTTGTCCGTGACTATACTTTTTAAAACGAACTTCGATTAAACCATTTTCCATTTTATTGAGTTCTCCGTGTTCAAATGAATTCTCAATAAAAGGCTGTGCCAGCATCGGTGGTATTTTATAGTTCGAATCTTTTAGTTCCTCTTCAATTTCAATTGTATAATTAATCCGTTCTCCAAAACGCTTATTCTGTAATGAAAGGTAGTATTGTAACAAATCATACTCTTGTTTTAAGGTTATATATTCCTCCTGTGAGTACTCCAGAACCATGCGCATTAAACCCGCAAAATCAGCAAGAAAATCAACTGCATCAATTACTTTATTATCCAAAATATAACACTGTATAGCCGACAGTGAGTTAAATATAAAATGCGGATTCATTTGGGTACGTAGCACTTTCTGCTCTAACTGTAACAACCTCTCCTTATTGCGCAATCTCCTATATCTAAATCTGAAATAAACCAATACACATCCTAGTATTAATATTGATATTACTGCTATGAGAATTATATAATAGAATCGATTCTTCGATTTTAGAACTTCAATTTCATTAAGATTTTTATCTCTTTCATACTTTTTATCCAACTCTAAAAACTTATCTCTACTCTCTTTACTAAAAATACTATCATTTATAATGTGGTATTTTTCAGAAACACGTAAAGCATTCTCAAAATTATTCATGCTTTTATATGTATCAGATAGAGCTTTAAGATTCAGAACCTGAACACTCAATATACCAATGCCATCATTAACTTCTTCACATTTTAAGTAAGTTTCAATGGCTTTCGCCTTATCACCTTCAATCACAAACAAATCGCCCCTACCTTGTAAAGCATGTAGTAAACCAAACTTTTCATTAATATCTTCATAAAGAGATATCGCATCATCAAAGTATACCCTACTTTGATCATACTCTTTTGTACTAAGGTGCAGATATCCCAAATTAGTATAGATAGCGGCAATTCGACTTCGATTGTTTAGGGTTTTATATAAATCAAGAGCGAATAAGTTCGAAGCTTTAGCTTCGTCATATTTCTTAAGCTCAACCTGGATAAGTGCCAAATTAATAGATATATCTGCCGCTCTTATACTATCATTTAATTCATGAAATATGCCTAATGCTTTACTGTAACATTCAGCTTCCATTTCATATTTACCATTAAGCCCAAATATAACTCCCATGTTTAGGTAATCTTTTCCTTGCGATAAACTATCACCTAATTCTACATGCAGTTTTAAGGCCTTTTCATTGTATTCGTATGCATCATCATATACACCTAACCTTAACTTTATAGTGCCAATATCATTATAACATTTGGCAATCATTTTCTCATTAGAAGCTTGCTCAAAATACTCCAATGCAATTAAAAATTTTTCTTGTGAATCATGGTATTTTTCTTGATAGAATAAGGCTTCTCCTAAATCATGATAACCAAAGCCTTTATGTTTTATTGACTCTCCTGCATTAGCAATGAGCTTTTTAGATAAATCCTCTGCCACCTCAGATTGTTTAGATCTCAAACTAAATGCTAACTCATGCAGTTCTTCGAGGTTTTCAGAATCAATAAGTTCTTCTGCTATTTGATAAATACTATCTGCAGTATTAATTGAATAAAGACTATTTGAAATTAATAAAATAGCCATTGCAATAAGTAGTCTCATAATTAGGGATTATTTATGAGCAAAAATAATCTTTTAAACATAAAAAAGCCATCTTTATAAATAAAGATGGCTTGATAACTCACTTTAAACAAGTGATTACTTTTTCTTACAGCACTCTTTTTTCTCTTTAGTGCATTCTTTTTTGCAACAATCCTTTTTACATTCTTTGTCGCACTTATTCTCTTCTTTTTTCTCAGTCTTTACAGGCTCTTGAATCATTTCTGTAGCCATTACAGGTGCAGCTAAAGCAACCATAAACATAAATAAAAACGATACTGCTAATTTCTTTTTCATAATAAAATATTAATTGAGTGATTAAATTATTTCTTTTCTACTGATTGCAATTTATGACAATAATATTCCAACGGCTGTTAACAACTTGTTAAATGTATAAAAAAGAACCTTTAATTCTTTATTTTTGTCTCAAATAAAACATTATACAATTGAGCAATAAACAACTAAATAAACATCTGGTGTTGGGTATTTCTACCTTTATAATACTATTAACACTAATCGTTATTCAAGTACTCTTTATGGTAAAGGCGAGTAAAATTGAGGCTCGAAACTTTAACCACAGAGTAGTAATGGCACTTAAAGAATCGAGAGATGAGATAGCGCGGGCCGCAAAAACCTGCAGCAATATGAACAAGTATGTTTGTGGCCATAAATGCTCTTCAGAGGTGCGTTCGGTTAACTTTCAAAAAGTTGATAGCATCATTAGTTCTAATTTATCCCTTCATAAAATTAACTTAGACTATACTTTTGAGCTAAACAACGAAGATAACACAGAGCGTAACTTAAACATGACCTGCTATGAGCAATCATTAAATGGATTATTAGAACAAAATGGTATTAAGCTATTAATACAATTTCCTGATTCAAGTAAGTTTGTTTATGCGCAAATGGGAACCTTGTTTTATATATCCATTGCAAGTATCATTTTATTAATGATTTCCTTTTATGTTTCATATAGGATGTACTCGAAAGAGAAATCAATGTTAGAAAGCACCTCATTTTTTATTGATAATATGATTCATGAGTTCCACACACCCATAGCCAATATAAAATTTGCATCAAACCTAGTAAAAAAGAAAACTGAAGATGCAAAACTAAATAAATACGTTGATCTCATTAAAAATGAGGCTGAAAGAATGGAGTGTCACATTGTTGATATACAAGGCATAACTAATATTGATCCTAAAAACTCCCAGAGGTTTTCTTTTAACAATGTATTATTAGATTGTACTGAAGGATTTAAGATTCCTATAAAGAATAAGGATGGAGAATTAATACTAAAGTTAACTGACAAAGCCGAGACAATTATTGGTGATGTTAAACTGATTAAGTTAGTAATCTCTAACCTTATGGATAACGCATTAAAGTATAACAACAATAAGCCTAAAATTGAACTATCAACAATCTCAAACCATAGCGAGTTAACATTTTACATTAAAGACAATGGTATTGGTATACCCAACAAGGAACTAAATTCAATATTTGAAAAATACTATAGAGTCCCCACAGGCAACATTCATGATATAAAAGGATTCGGAATCGGGTTAGCTTTTGTAAAGGAAGTAGTTGAAAAACATAACGGAAGTATATCTGTTACTAATAATAATTGCGAAGGAGTTACTTTTAAACTTACATTTAAACTAGCAAACATCACAAATGAGAACTAACATCCTATTAGTTGAAGATGACGAAAGCATGGGTTTTTTGCTGGTCGATTTTTTAGAATCAAAAAACTTTAAAGTTGACCTATACAAAACCGGAAAAAAGGGTCTTGATGCATTTTATAAAACTGAATACGATTTTTGTTTATTAGATGTAATGCTACCTGAAATGGATGGATTTACCTTAGCTGAGAACATTCGTAAAACCAATGACTCAATTCCAATCGTATTTCTAACTGCCAAAGTACTAAAGCAAGATAAACTTAAAGGTTTCGATATCGGTATTGATGATTATATTATCAAACCATTTGATGAGGATGAATTGCTATGCCGAATTCAATCAATTTTAAAAAGATGTACTCAGAATATAGAGGAACAAATTAATGATCCAATAGAAATAGGAAGCTACACATTCGACGTAAAAAACTTGCATTTACACCATGAGGAAGACCAAAAACGGTTAACTCAAAAAGAAAGTGATGTACTTTATCAGTTAGCTAAAAACATAAATAACGTTGTTAAGCGCGATAACATTCTGATAGATATTTGGGGTGATAACGATTATTTTAATGGCAGAAGTTTAGATGTTTTTATAGCTAAACTCCGAAAGTACCTAAAGAAAGACAGAAATGTTAGTATTGATAATATACCCAAAGTTGGTTTTATTTTAAATGCTCCTCAAAACAATTAATCATAAATATCATATCATTAATCTAACCTTTTTAACTCTTCATTATCTTTTGCAATAAAAGATGCTGTTAATCACAACTTTATATTAACTTAGTTCGTAAACGTCCAATATTAGGCATTTAATTACCTAATACCTTTCCCAAAAGTGAACTCATATGAAATAGAATGAATAAGTTTTTCAATAAAAATATTGTATGCTTTTTTCTTTTGCTCATAAGCACAATTACTTTTGCACAAAAGACAAAGAAGTCAACAAATAAGTTATTTGAGGAGGCCATGGAATTTGCTGAATATGCAAATTATAATGAAGCCATATACAATTTCAAACAAATACTTAGCATAGATTCAATGCACATAGATGCCTTGTACAATATGGGCTTGTGCTATCTTAACACCTCGAATGGAGCAGACACTGCAGTTATTTGTTTTAAAGATGGCCTTAGCAAATTAACCGAAAGTGAAAACAGAGGTTATGTTGGTAACGAGCTCCGTTTATCGCTAGCTGAAGCCCACCAAGTAATGCTTGAACCCAACAAGGCAATTTCTCTTTATAACGAAATTCTCAACTCAAGCAGTGAGTTAGATTCGCTAACTAGATTATATATCTCAAAAGAAATTAATGTTTGTAATAACGCCTCATTTTTTATTCAAAATCCAATTGAGATTGAGATAATTAATCTCGGTAGTAATATTAATTCTATTTACGACGATCATAGCCCGTTAGTAGCTGTTGATGAAAAAGAACTAATATTCACTTCCCGTAGGAAATGGATTAAACTTCCCTTACTTGAAGATGGCCAGTTTGCAGAAAAAATTTATTCTGTTTCATTGGACAAGAATAATTGGGAATCGGCTAAACTATTATCCATGTTTTTTAAGCACTACGAACATGAATCCGCCGCTTCAATCTCTCCTGATGGCAGAAAAATTGTACTATTTAGAAATGATGAACATGGTAAAAGCCTATACTGGTCAAAGTACGATGGAACAGAATGGACACACCCTGAGAAGTTCCCTGAACCAATAAATAGTCACTACGAAGAAACGCATGGTTCTTTGTCTTCCGACATGAATTCATTTTATTTTACAAGCGATAGGCCTAATGGTTATGGAGGATTAGATATATATGTTTGCAACAGATTAGAAAGTGGTGGTTGGAGCGAACCTAGAAATTTAGGACCTCAGATAAACTCGGAATATGATGAAGAAACACCCCAAATTCATTATGATGGCAAAACCTTGTACTTTTCATCAGAAGGACATAATTCAATGGGTAAGTTAGATGTTTTTTATAGTGAAAAGCAAGATGATGAAGAGTGGAGCATCCCGGTTAATATGGGTTACCCTATTAATACACCAGACGATGATTTCTTTTTTACTCCAACTATAAATAAAAGCAGAGCGTATTATGCATCATCACGCTTTAGCGATAATTATGGAGGCTCTGATATATATGTTGTTAAGTTTAAACACAATTCAAACACTGAATTAGCAGTTGTTGAGGGTGTTATTGATTCTAGTTTAGGAGAGGACTATAGCAAGATGCGTGTTTTAGTAACAAGAACTGAAGACAATAAACTAATTGGAGAATACCGCCCAGATGAAGAGGATGGCAAGTATATGCTATTTCTAGAAGTTGGTGATCAATATTCTATTACTGAAGAGAATAATTCTGAGGAGATTACAAAATATATAAATGCCACCGAGGAATTAAGCTATATAAAAACAAAACATTCTGTTCCATTTGTAGACATAGCAATGGCAGCTCCACTGAAAAGAGAATTAGAGCCAATGATAATCCCAACTCCTATTATAGATGAATTAGAGATTATTGATCACAAGACACTTCCACTAGCAGAATCATACCCTAAACAGGAAAACAAACCGATTATTATAGATAACTCTAATGTATCAGAAACTGAAAACATAAAGATAAAGAGCTCAGAAGAAGTTGATGGGTATACAATACAAGTATATGCACTGAAACTTAAACGTATCAAAGACTTTAGCTTATTTGCAAGCAAAGGAATTAAAAATGTAAAAGAGCACAATTGTAATGATGGATATACCCGCTATACTATCGGCCACTTTACAACTCTATCCGAAACAAAGGCTATGAAAAACAAGCTCCTTAAAAGTGGATATTTTACAGATTTATGGGTACGCCCAAATAAAGATGTATACTCATTAAGAGTAAAAAAATAGTCTTACAAAAAACGCTTAACATATATGTACGTTAAGCGTTTTTGATAAATGTTATATAAGATATTACTTATCCATATGCACTTCCTTTGATTTCCCAGGCAGTATTAAATTAAGAATAACACCTACTACCGATGCTAAACCAATACCTGCCAATGAAAAGGAACCAAAATTGATAGAAGCTCCACCTATACCTATAGTTAAGATTACTGATACAATAACCATATTACGTGTTTTGTGGAAATCAGCCTTTGACTCTGTTAAGGTTTTTATACCCACACTTGCAATCATCCCAAAAAGCAATAACATAATACCACCTAAAACGGCTGTTGGTATTGATTTTAAGAAACCACTAATTTTTCCAACAACTGAAAATACAATAGCAGCTATAGCAGTAATTCTAAGTACACGAGGGTTAGTAACCTTGGTTAATTCTATTGCACCTGTAACCTCAGAATAAGTAGTATTTGGCACACTACCTAAAAGTCCGGCTAAACTAGTGGCAACACCATCTCCAAGCATTGTTCTGTCTAACCCTGGATCCTTAATAAAATCCTTTTCGGCAACTGCTCCTATTGCATAGATATCTCCAACATGCTCAATTAACGGAGCTATTGCAACAGGTATCATATAAATAATTGCTTCGATATTGAAAGTTGGCATTTGAAATGCAGGCAACTCAAACCACTGAGCATTGGTAATTGTACTAAAATCAACAGCGCCCAAAGCAATTGATGTGAGATAACCAATAACTATACCTATAAAAACAGGTATTAATCGTAGTATTCCTTTAAAATAAACAACTGCAATTATTGCTGAAAGCAAAGAGATGCTTGCTATAATCCAATTACTTGAAGCCATATCAACTCCAACCGAAGCCAACGACAAACCTATAGCCATAATTACAGGCCCTACAACTACTGATGGGAATATTCTTTTTATAAAGTTAACACCCCTCCACTTTATAACAAAAGACATTATTGAATAAACAACTCCAACAGCAACAATACCACCTAAGGTTCCAGTCCAGCCAAACTCTGCTGTAGCTGCAGTTATTGGGGCTATAAATGCAAAACTACTACCTAAAAATACAGGTACTTTTCCTTTAGTTATAAAATGAAAAATAAGTGTACCAACACCTGCTGAGAATAAGGCTATTGATGGATCGATTCCTACTAATAGTGGCACTAATACTGTGGCACCAAAAGCCACAAAGAGAAACTGAACACCAATAATAATTTGACGTCCGTTTGATAAATCTGTTTGTTGATTCATGTTATTTGTTTTTTTTCTGATTGAATGGCGCAAATATACACATTTTACCAGTAAGCCAATATCTGACACTTTAACACAAACACTACTAACTCCTTACATCCACAATCTTACTAAAACAACTTGATCAATCTATATTAAGATAAACATAAAACAAGAAAAGGTGAATTTCCCATTGGAAATCCACCTTTCTAACTTTATTTCAATTTTAACTTATTCTTTTTCCATAAGGAAATTATCCACGTTTATGGCAGCTTCCTTCCCTTTTTGGATGGCTGTTACAACCAAACTCGCTCCATTATGTGAATCACCTGCTGCAAATACCTTATCAACCGAAGTTTGATAATTACCATCAATTTTAAGGTTTCCTCTTTGATCAGTATCAACACCAATTTCTTTTACTATACCTTCATGAATTGCATGAACAAATCCCATTGAAAGAAAAACGTGGTCCACATCAACTATTTTCTCAGAACCTGCTTTTTCATTCATCTTCCATCCACCATTTTCATCTTTTGACCACTCTACTTCAACAAGTTCTACTTGCTTAAGAGTACCACCTTGACCAATAAAACGCTTAGTACTTAAGCTCCATTGGCGATCGCAACCTTCGCTATGTGAAGATGAAGTTTTAAGTGTTGTTGGCCAATAAGGCCATGGATTTTCATCGGCACGCTTAACTGGAGGTTTTGGAAGAATCTCAATTTGAGTAACACTCTTCGCCTTCTGACGGTTTGATGTACCAACACAATCAGAACCAGTATCACCACCACCAATAACTAAGACGTTTTTACCTTTTACGTCAATTCTATCTTTTGCAGCAAACTTTTGACCACGGTTTACTCTATTTTGTTGAGTTAAGAACTCCATCGCAAAGTGAACTCCTTTTAACTCTCTTCCTTCAACCGGTAGGTCTCTTGGTTGCATTGCTCCAATTGCTAAAACAACTGCATCAAAATCCTTTAAAAGTTGTGCGCCTTTAACATCAAAACCAACATATTGGTTAGTTTTAATGATAATACCTTCCTTTTCAAAGATATCGATTCTACGATCAATTACCTTCTTGTTAAGTTTAAAATCTGGAATACCAAATCTTAATAATCCTCCTACAGCTTCATCTTTTTCAAAAACCGTAACTGTATGCCCCATTTGATTCAAGCGGTCGGCAGCTGATAAACCAGCAGGTCCACCTCCAATTATTGCAACCTTTTTTCCAGTTCTTCTTACCGGAATTCTTGGTTGTATATAACCCTCAGCAAATGCTTTTTCTACTACAGAAGCTTCGTTTTCTCTAATAGTAACTGCCTCATCATGAATTGCTAAAACACATGATTTCTCACATGGATTAGGACAGATACGTCCTGTAAATTCTGGGAAGCTATTTGTTGAATGAAGAATATCGCTGGCAAGTTTCCACTCACCTTTATATATCGCATCTTGCCATTCTGGAATTTTACTTCCTACAGGACAAGCCCAGTGACAAAAAGGAATACCACAATCCATACATCTTGATGCTTGTAATACTCTATCACCTTCGTTCAATGTTTGTTCTACCTCACCGTAATCATCTACTCGCTCACTAATTGGACGGTAGCCACTCTCTTTGCGACCAACTTCCATGAAACCTTTAGGATTACCCATAACTTTATATTTTTTGTTAAGAATGTCTAAGGGTTGGTACCATACAGTACCAACTTACTTAGAACTTCCCTCTTTATTAAAAGACTATTTATAATTATTCGTTAACATATGGAGCATCTTCAGAAGCTTGAAGCTTACGCTCTAGCTCTTTTACTTTCTCCTCTTGAAGAACCTTCTTATATTCGAAAGGAATCACCTTAACGAACTTAGGTAAGTACTTATTCCAATTTACAAGAATATCTTGTGCTTTCTCACTATTGGTGTGTAATAAGTGCTTGTTTAATAAGAACTGTAACTCTTGAATATCGGCAGCATCTTCAACAGGAGATAGCTCAACCAATCCTTTATTACAGAAATAATCAAAGTTACCACCTTCATCAAGTACATAGGCAATACCACCACTCATACCTGCAGCAAAATTACGCCCGGTTTTACCGATAACAACAACTCTACCACCTGTCATATACTCACAACAGTGATCACCAACACCCTCAACTACAGCAAGAGCTCCTGAATTACGCACACAGAATCGCTCACCTGCTACACCGCGTACATAAACATTACCCTCAGTTGCTCCGTATAATACAGTATTACCAATAATGATGTTTTCTTCAGGTTTAAATGTAGAACCTGTTGGCGGAACTACAACAATTTTACCACCTGATAAACCTTTACCTAGGTAATCATTTGCATCACCTTCTAATTTAAATGCCACACCTTTTGCAAGGAAAGCACCAAAACTTTGTCCGGCAGATCCATCAAATTTACAATTGATTGTATTCTTTGGTAATCCTTCCTCACCGTAACGTTTACTAACTTCTCCTGAAAGAGTAGAACCTGTAGCACGATCAAGGTTTGTAATTGTTTTAGCAACCCAAACTTTTTGTTGATTCAATAATGCAGGTTGTGCATCTTCAATCAACTGCCAATCCATAATTTCATCAATTCCGTGATCTTGTGTTGATGTATTATGTAACGGATATATTTTACCTTCCTCAGGGAAATGTAATAATTTACTCATATCGATACCTGAAGTCTTCCAGTTACCAACTGTTGGATCTTGCTCTAATAAGTCAGTACGTCCTACTACCTCATCAAGAGATTTGAAACCTAGCTCTGCTAAAATTTCTCTAACCTCTTCTGCAATAAAGTTCATGTAGTTAACTGTGAACTTATATTTACCGATGAATCGTTTACGTAAATCTTCATTTTGAGTAGCAATACCTGCAGGACATGTATTTAAATGACACTTACGCATCATAATACAACCTAAAGTAATTAAGGCCGAAGTTGCGAAACCAAATTCTTCAGCACCTAAGATGGCAGTTTTTACAACATCTAATCCAGTTTTTAACTGACCATCTGTTTGTAACATAACCCTACCACGTAGGTTGTTCATCACAAGTGTTTGTTGCGTTTCGGCTAAACCGATTTCAACTGGCATACCTGCATGTTTTACTGAACTTGTTGGAGAAGCTCCTGTACCACCTTCGGTACCTGCAATAATAATACGATCAGCATGCGCTTTTGCAACACCTGCAGCAATAGTACCTACACCTGACTCAGAAACAAGTTTTACACTAATTTGAGCCTGAGGGTTAGTACATTTTAAATCGTATATTAATTGTGCTAAATCCTCAATAGAATATATATCATGGTGAGGAGGTGGAGAAATAAGTGTAATTCCTGGCGTTGAGTTTCTCAACTTAGCAATAATCTTATCTACCTTAAATCCTGGCAACTGACCACCTTCACCTGGCTTAGCACCCTGAGCAACTTTAATTTGAAGCTCATCAGCATTTGTTAAATAGTTACTTGTAACACCAAAACGACCTGAAGCAACTTGTTTGATAGAACTACGTGCAGGAGATTTAAAACGCTCAGCATCTTCACCACCTTCACCCGTATTACTTTTACCACCAACTTCGTTCATCGCAAGCGCTAATGCTTGGTGAGCTTCTTTTGAAATAGAACCATAACTCATAGCACCAGTCACAAAACGCTTGGTTATATTTTTTATTGGCTCAACTTCGTTAATATCGATTGGCTTTCTATCTTTTAATTTCAAGAATCCTCTTAAGAATAATGGATTCTGATTATCTGCGTTTACAGTTTTACTAAATTCTTTAAATTTAGAATAATCCCCATTACGAGTAGCCCATTGTAATAAGCCTACCGTTTCAGGATTCCATCCATGCTTTTCACCATATTTACGGTAAGCATATTGTCCTGTACTATTTAATAAATCAGCATCAGTGGTTTCTTTAAATGCACTTTCGTGATACATTTGAGTTTCACGAGCAATTTCTTCGAAACCAACACCACCTATTTTTGATGATGTACCAGTAAAGTATTTTTCAACTAATTTATCAGAGATACCTACTGCCTCAAAAATTTGTCCACCATGGTAACTACGTAGCGTAGAAATTCCCATTTTAGACATAATCTTCATTAATCCTTTATCGACAGCTTTGATATAGTTCTCACGAGCAACGCCGTATTCCATATCAATTTCGCCCTTCTTCACTAAATCATCAATAGCAGCAAAAGCAACATAAGGATTAATAACACTAGCCCCATATCCTAATAATAAAGCAAAGTGCATTACTTCACGAGCCTCACCGGTTTCAACGATAAGACCAATTTGCATACGCTTCTGCTTTTTAATTAAGTGATGGTGAACCGCAGCAGTGGCTAATAACGATGGCACTGGTGCTTGATCAGGACTGATATTTCTATCCGAAAGGATAATAAAATTATTCTCATCATCCACTGCTTTTTCTGCAGCCGCACACATTTCATCAATTACTTTCTCCATGCCAGCTCCACCTTCTGAAGCTTTATATAACATTGGAATCGTAACGTGAGTAAACTCCTCGCGATGATAATCTTTAATTTTACCTAAATCGGTATTCGTTACTAATGGACTCTCAAATTTAATAAGACGACAGTGATCAGGACTGTATTCTAAAATATTTTTTGAAGCTGAACCAATATAATTGGTCAATGCCATAACTAGTCCTTCACGAATTGGATCAATAGGAGGGTTAGTAACCTGAGCAAACAATTGACGGAAATAATTGAATAAACGCTGAGGCTTTTCAGACATTGCCGCAATTGGCGTATCGTTACCCATTGATGTTGTAGGTTCCATTCCGGCTTTAGCCATTGGGCCTATCAATGAAGTAACATCTTCTCTTGAATATCCGAAAGTCTTTAAATAAGACTCGTAACCTTCAATTGAAGACTTAACTCTTTGCTTCACTTCAATATCCTTTAAACGAATACGGTTTTCTTTTAACCAGTTTTCGAAAGGATGCTTGTGAGCAAGTTCTTCTTTTATCTCTTCATCAGGAATAATAATTCCCAATTTAGTATCTACTAATAATAATTTACCTGGCTTTAAACGGCCTTTTTCTTTAATCTCCTCAGCAGGGAACGTTTGAACACCAACCTCAGAACCCATCACTATCATATCATTTTTAGTAATAACATAACGTGAAGGACGTAAACCATTTCTATCTAAAGTACCACCAATATAACGACCATCAGAGAAAACAATAGAAGCCGGACCATCCCATGGCTCCATAATAGTAGAGTGATACTCGTAATAAGCTTTTAAACTTTTTGGAATTGGATTCTTATCATTCCACGACTCTGGAATAAGCATACTTAATGCTTGTGGTAAAGAGCGGCCAGTTAAAACTAAAAACTCTAATACATTATCAAGAGAAGCTGAGTCACTCATATCAGGAGCAACTACAGGAAATAATTTATCTAAATCTTCACCAAATAAATCAGACTTTAATAATGATTCACGAGCCTGCATCCATAAGCGGTTACCCTTAATGGTATTAATTTCACCATTGTGAGCCATAATTCTAAATGGCTGAGCAAGATCCCAGCGAGGGAATGTATTTGTACTAAAGCGAGAGTGAGCTAATGCTATAGCACTTTTAAATACAGGATTTTGTAAATCAAGGAAATATTCGCCTACCTGAGCAGGAGTTAACATTCCTTTATAAATCATCACCTTACTAGATAAACTTGGTAAGTAAAAGGCGTCTTTTGCTTTAAGATCTGAATTTCTTATTGCTCGCTCAGTTACCTTACGCGCTATAAATAATTTACGCTCTAACTTATCTTGTTCGTATTTTCCTTTTACTAATATCTGGCGAATACGTGGCTCTGTACGTTTAGCTATCTCACCTATTACACTACTATCAACAGGTACATCTCTATAGCCAATTAACTCAAGGCCCTCATCTAATAAGTTTTTATTTAACTCATCCTGACAAAGTAAAGCTTCACGATCTTCTTCTGGTAAGAAAACTAACCCAGTACCGTATTTACCAGCCTCTGGTAGTTCGAAACCTAATGAACGACAAAACTCGTCAGGAACTTGAAGGAATATACCAGCACCATCACCCGATTTATTATCAGAGCTTTCTGCACCCCTGTGTGTCATGTTAACTAATACTTCAAGACCACGTTGCACTATATCATGCGATGCCTTACCTTTAATATTAGCAACAAACCCAATACCACAGTTCTCATGCTCGTTAGCAGGATCATACAACCCCACTGCTTTAGGATATTTATTATACATCATATTCATATATTAATAAAGAAGGAATATTTCTGATTATTACACTTCTGGTAAAGTGCTCAATCTAGCTAACTATCAGATCATTCATAACTACATATTGTAATAAACATACAATTACGCGCCTAACAATTATTATTTTTTCAACTCATTTACTTCGAAAACGGAAGCAAAAATAGCGTTTTTAATTATATTTTCCAAGAAGAAGGGATTCCTAAGCATCAAAAAATGAGCAATATTATGCTTTTTCAATGACTTATGTCATGTGTTAAAAAATGTATAACAACGGAGACGATAGATACTAGAATGATAGAAACCTTATAATAGTTATATATAGATACTGTAAATATTATAGGGAAAAAGATTAATGCACACCTTAAAACCTATTACATTAAACTTAGTGATAACAATATATTGATATTAGATAGTACCCCTATAACACAATAGTCCATACTTTTTATGAATAAGTAACAATTTATAGTTGAACTTTTACATTTCATGTTATCTCAATATTCTATTAACAAACAACAATACTCCTAATAGATCAAGTTAAAGCATATTGAATTAGTTAGAAACTAAAAATATAAACAGCACCCCCTATTTTCAAGCACCTATTCATATAAAATAAGTAATTAAAACATAAAACCTCTCGAAAAAACAGGGTCTCAATTCAAAAAAGTAACTTTTTTTTGAAATTAACCCCTAAAAAATTTGGGGGTTGCAAAAAAAACACTCACTTTTGTAACGTGACCTAGTTAATAACACCCCTTCGAAAGGAAAAAGTTCCTTTTTTTCAACTCAACACCCCAATCAAAACACCCTAGTTATTAATTAATGTCACTTATGTGTAACCTATTTTAAAATACCTATTAAGATGAAAAAGTTAATTTTATCATTAGCGATCGTATTCGCATTTGGATTTGCTGCTAAAGCGCAAGATGAAAAACCAGGATTAGAAATTACTGGATCAGTTGACACCTATTTCAAGTATGATTTTTCTGGGCAAAGTAATATCCCAACATCTTTTGCAGATGATCACAACTCGGTATCTCTTGGGATGATTGACATAGCACTATCTCAATCTGTAGGGAAAGCAAGCTTTGTTGGTGAAATATCTTTTGGACCGAGAAGTTTCAAATCAATCCCTGTATTTGAAGATCCAAGTGGCGAAACTCATGACATTAACATTCAAAACCTATATACAACATATGAGTTTTCTGATAAGTTTTCTGCTACTGCAGGTTACATGGGAACATTTGTTGGATATGAGGTAATTTCTCCCGCTGCGAACTTTAACTACTCTACTTCTTATTTATTCTCTGCTGGACCATTTCAAAACGCAGGTTTAAAATTAGACTATGCAATTTCTGATAAATTTGGAGTAATGGTTGGAATGTTTAACGACTGGAACGTTTATCAAGACTTAGAAGGAGTATCTGATTTTGGTGCTCAAGTATATGTTTCTCCAGTAGATGGATGGGATGCTTACGTAAACTTTGTAACAGGTCCTAATTCAGGAACAATTATCGATTTAACAACAGGATGGCAAATAACAGATGCATTTTATTTAGGATTAAATGCTGCTGATTACTCATATAAAGAATCTGATTTAGGTGGATACTCTGGTGTTGCTTTTTACCCTCAATATGCTTTCTCTGAAAAAGTATCATTAGGTTATAGAGGTGAATTCTTTTCAATAAAAGAAGATAAAATTTCTGAAACTGAAAGCTCAAGCATATTCTCTAATACACTAACATTAAACTACTATCACGGACCACTAACATTTGTTACTGAATTTAGATTAGATTCAGCTAAAGATGAAATCTTTATGGATGCTGATGATATGGCAACAAAAGGAGCAACTCAGTTCTTGTTAGCTGCTATTTACGCATTCTAAAAAAAGAATACTCTAATCATTATTATAAAAAGGAAGATGAAATGGTCATTACATTTCATTTCTCAAAATTTATTGTTCTCCAAGAAACACCTTTGTAATAATTTTTCCCGATAAATACAATTTGGTGTTAATGGCTACGGTTCATCTTCCTTTTATTTCAATTCGAACAATATAGTTCTCACTATAAAAACATACATCATGAAAAAAATTGAAGCAATTATCAGATTAACTCAATACGAAAGCGTAAAAAAAGCTCTTGAGGAACAAGACATTACTTTCTTTTCATATTGGGATGTAAGAGGTGTTGGTACTGCACGTGAAGGGCACCTTTATAGAGGTACTATTTACGACACTAGTATCATTGAGCGTAGACTGATTTCTATTATTGTACGCGATGAAAATTTAGAAAAAACAGTACAAGCTTTAATGCTTGCAGCACGCACTGGAGAAATAGGTGACGGAAGAATTTTTGTTTCAGACATTGTAGAAACCTACAGAATCAGAACAGGTGAGTCTGGTCCTGAAACTCTTTATACAAAATAACAACCCAATAATCTGATTAAAAACTTTAAAACACAATAACATGGATGCAAACGGAGCTTTAGATATATTATGGGTACTTCTAGCAGGTATTTTAGTATTTTTTATGCAGGCAGGATTTGCCTTAGTAGAGGCAGGTTTTACAAGAGCTAAAAACGTAGGTAACATTTTAATGAAGAACTTTATGGATTTCTCATTCGGTTCTTTAATATTCTGGATCATAGGATACAGCATTATGTATGGAGGTGAAGGTGCTTTCTTTGGAGCATTTGATTTCTTCTACAATGATCCTGAGGATCTTCACAATTTATTTTTCCAAACAGTATTTGCAGCAACAGCAGCTACTATTGTTTCAGGAGCAATGGCTGAACGTACAAAGTTTAGCACATACTTAATTTTCTCTGTTGTAATTACAGCAGTAATTTACCCAATCTCAGGTCACTGGGTATGGGGTGGTGGTTGGTTATCAACTATGGAAACTCCATTTCACGATTTTGCAGGTTCAACAGTTGTTCACTCTGTAGGTGGATGGGCTGCTTTAGCAGGTGCTTGGACTATCGGACCACGTTTAGGTAAATACAATGGTACTACAAATGCAATACCAGGACACAACATGGTGTTAGGTGCATTAGGGGTATTCATCCTTTGGTTAGGTTGGTTTGGTTTCAACCCAGGATCACAGTTAGCAATTAGCGGCGATAATGCATATGCGGTAGCTAGTATATTTATCACAACAAACCTTGCTGCAGCAGCTGGTGCAACAGTAACAATGTTTGTAACATGGTTCCGATATGGTAAACCAGATTTATCAATGACTTTAAATGGTGCCTTAGCAGGTTTAGTTGGCATTACAGCTGGTTGTGATATTGTTACACCGATGGGTGCGGCCATAATTGGTATAATCGCAGGTTTTGTGGTAGTATTCTCAATCGAGTTCTTCGACAAAAAATTAAAAGTTGATGATCCTGTAGGTGCTATTTCAGTGCACGGAGTATGTGGTGCTGTAGGTACATTATTAGTAGGTTTCTTTGCTGTAGATGGTGGTGTATTCTACGGTGGTGGATTTGCATTATTAGGATCTCAAGCAATCGGAGTTGTAGCAGTTGGTGCATGGGCATTTGTAATTGGATTAGTATTATTCCAAGTACTTAAAGCAACAATGGGATTAAGAGTGTCTGAACAAGAAGAAAGAGAAGGTTTAGATATTCACGAACATGGTCAAAGTTCTTACAATTAAAGTAAAATATTACCATAGCTTTTAAATATTTGATGTGTAAGCAGCCAGGGAAACTTGGCTGCTTTTTTTATGCATATTTTTCTTTAAGAAATCTTTCTATGAAATTAATTAACACACTATCCAAGCGTTAAAATTTAAAATGAAAGGATACTTTATTAAGCAACAAAATTTATAATTATATAAATGACGGAACATATAGACATGAAAAAGCCGGAAAGACACCCCTGACTTTCCGGCTTCCTCAAAGATTATGTGCAATCTAAACCTATTGTTTTGAGTATCTTAAATATACAACATATGAAACGGCTTAGCAAGCTTTTAATTAAAAATGTTAATTTTTTTTAATTACTCATATCTACGAATAAGCTATAATTAGTGAACTGCGGTTAAAAAAATAGATGTATATTCTGATAATTTTCTATTTTTGAAAAAATGATTTATACATATGGCTAAATCTCTCACAAATCCGAATGCAACTTTTGGCTCAATGCCAGTATTTATGACTGCTATTTCTACTATCCTAGGAGCTATATTGTTTCTGCGATTTGGCTGGGCTGTTGGAAATGTTGGTTTTTTAGGTGTAATCACCATAATTATAGTTGGTCACCTAGTTACAATACCTACCGCTTTAGCTGTTGCCGAAATTGCAACCAATCAAAAAGTACAAGGTGGTGGAGCTTATTATATTATCTCACGATCATTTGGTTTGAATATTGGAGGAGCAATTGGCATTGCCCTTTACTTATCGCAAGCCATAAGTGTCGCGTTCTATATCATTGCCTTCGGAGAAGCTCTTGATTCTTTAGCACCATACATTCCTTGGGACATTGAAATGGCTGTTTTAAAAAAGATAGCCACTTTAACAGTAATGAGTCTACTCAGCATTATTGTTTTAATTAGAGGAGCGAACATAGGAATGAAAGCACTATATGTTGTAGTTGCAATGCTATTCCTATCCATTATATTTTTCTTTTTAGGAGATGCAACAGAAAATGCAACACCATTCAATATTTATGAGACCACTAAAAACCCAGAAGGCTTCTTCTATGTTTTTACTATTATATTTCCTGCCTTTACAGGAATTGCTGCCGGACTAGGATTATCAGGCGATTTAAAAGATCCTAAAAAGTCAATCCCTAGCGGGACCCTATGGGCTACCTTAATAGGAATGCTAGTTTACATTGCCATAGCATACAAACTAACCGTAACTGCTTCTGCTGATGAACTAGCCTCTGATCAGTTAATAATGCAGCGCATTGCCATATGGGGCCCTATTATACCAATAGGATTAGCAGCAGCAACACTATCTTCTGCAATTGGATCGATACTTGTAGCTCCGCGCACATTACAAGCCATTGGGTTTGATGATATACTGCCCTACCCCGCTTTAAATAATTGGCTAGCCAAAGGTCGACAAAAAGACAATGACCCTGTTAATGGAACAATTATTACAATCGTAATAGCCTTCTTTTTTGTTGGCATAGGCGATGTTAACTTTGTAGCGCAAATCATCTCTATGTTCTTTATGGTTACCTATGGAGCAATTTGCCTGATTAGTTTCTTAGAGTACTTTGCTGCAGATCCTTCATACAGACCCACATTTAAACATAACAAATGGTATTACTCTTTAGGAGGAGCGATACTTTCATTTTGGTTAATGTTCAAAATGAATTTGACTTACGCCATGTTGTCCATATTAATTATGGGTATTATGTACTTTATTATTAGCAAATACAGACCTGAACGCAGAGGACTTGAAAAACTGTTTAAAGGGGTAATATTCCAGTTAAGTCGACAAATACAAATATTTGTGCAGCAGGCAAACAAAGAAGAAACGGAATACAATTGGCGCCCTTTTGCAATTTGCGTAAGTGGCGAATCATTCGAAAGGCAATCAGCATTTGACCTATTAGGCTGGATATCTCATAAATATGGCTTTGGTACTTATATTCATTATATCGAAGGACTATTAAATGAGAAAACCCATCGCGATTCTCAGAATAAACTACAACGTCTTATTACTAGAGCTAAAGGTAGTAACACTAAAATATATATCGATACCATCATTAGCCCATCATACACATCAGCAATTGCTCAGGTAATTCAACTGTCTGGTATCTCTGGAAAGGGAAGCAACTTAATATTATTTGAGTTTCCAAATTCTAATGCACAATCGTTGAAAAACGCATTAGATAATTACTCCTTATTTGATGCCAGTAAATTAGATGTTTGCTTCTTACAAACTTCACTAAAAGGATTTGGGTATAAAAAAGAAATTCATGTTTGGATTGGAAGACAAGATTTCCATAATGCAAATCTAATGGTTTTACTTGCCTACATTATCTTAGGTCATCCTGATTGGAAAAAAGGAGGAATAATTAAAATATATTCATTAGTACCGAATGAAGAATCGAAGGACGAGCAACGCAGATGGGAAGAGAAAATAATTGCTGGACGTTTACCAATATCTCCAAATAACATTCAAATTGTTCCTATTAGCGCTGGCGATAACAAAAAAGAATTAATAGAAAAGCAAAGTCACGATGCTGATTTAACGATAATGGGTTTTGCATCTAAAGAAATTAATAAGGGAGCAGATCACTTTACTCAATATGAAGATATGGGGAATATTCTATTTGTGAATGCTTATCGCAAGAAAGAGATTAAATAAAAGAATCAATGAACAGCAATACTGATTTAGCTACTAAGATAGAAACCTGGCTAGCTAAGAACTCAAATTATGTCTTTTATGCGCTTCTTGCCATATTTGTATTATCTAGTTTACTTCACTTTAGCTTAAGGCTTAGCATTGCAGGAGATGACTCAACGTACATAACTAGGGCACTAAATTTTATTGAGTCGGGTAAATACCCCGATTACCAAGCCCCTCTATACCCAATATTCTTGGCCGCAATAATAGCAATCGTAGGAATTAACATTCCCATTCTAAAACTAAGCTCCCTATTACTTTTGTTAATTTTCATGGTGCTTTTTTATCGTACTTTTAAAAACAAAGTCAGTTTTACCATTTTAACATACAGTTTTACAATACTAAGCTTAAGCAGCTATTTTATATTTTTCAGTAGTCAGACATTCTCAGAACCACTATTTCTCGTATTTACGATACTATTTTTTCACCAATCCTTTAGGTGGATTCCTAATAAAGCCCCATCTCACTGGACTCCGCAAAGAAAAGATATTATAGAAGTATTGCTTATTAGTCTGTTTGCACTAGGTATGTACCTAACACGAACTGTAGGCATAGGGGCCATAATAAGTCTGGTAATATTTTTATTAATTAGCAAAGATTACAAAAGAGCCACTTGGAGCATTATTACATTTGGCTTATTCGTTTTTGTTTTTAATGTAATTAGGGATGCCATATGGGATATTCCAAGTTCTGACAGCGTGCAAGCATTGCAGTTACTAAGTAAAAACCCCTACAATGCCACTGAAGGAAACGAAGATATTGTAGGATTTATAAACCGATTTATTGATAACTCAAATTTATATTTATCAAAACACTTCTTAAGAATCATAGGCTTTAGAACTGAATTAAACAATACAGTTATACCATTGGCAACAATAGGACTTTACGCCTTATATATATGGGGACTATTTACCACATTTAAACAAAACAAATATCTACTATTCACGGCTATTTTTATAACTACCATGCTTGGGATAACCTTCATCTCATTACAAAAACTATGGGATCAATACCGCTTAATTATCCCATTTATCCCATTCATGTTATTATTCATATGCAATGCACTTATTAATCTGTTTAATACAAATAGACTAAAGAAATACCGTAAAATAGTATTATTAATATTTACTGGCTCTATCATCTTAACAGGATGGAGCAGCGTTAAAAAAACGGATTTAGATAATTTATCGCAAAATATTAATGGAAATATATATGCCGGTTTTACCCCAGATTGGGTAAGCTACCTAAAAATGGTAAATTACGTAAACACACAATTGCCCAATGATAGTTATGTTGCTTGCAGAAAACCCAACATTGCACGTATTTATGCCAATGGTAAGAAATTTTACGGCATATATCGCATTCCTTCTGACGATCCGTACGAACTTGCAAAGTTATTAAAAGACAAAGGCATTACACATGTTATTATGGGAAGCCTACGCAAAAACCCATATGCCTATACAGGTAAGAGCATTAATACCATTCAGCGCTTTTTAAGTCCAATGGGCAAACTTTACCCAGAAGCTTTTTCAATTGTAAAGAAGTACGGAGAACAAGAACCTACCTATCTCATAAAAATTAATTACGATATTATTCTCAATAAAGAAGTTCAATGACCACATCTACAAAATCAGTTATAAAGGAGTATTGGAACAATTTTGCACCTAAATGGAATAAGTATAGAAAAAATAGAGCTTACTATTGGAATTCAATATCTAAATATTGCAACTATTTCATTCAAGAAGATTCTTCTGTTCTTGAAGTGGGCTGTGGCACTGGCGATCTCCTTCAAACCATAAATTGTAAGCGAAAAGTGGGGATCGATTTCTCCATTGAGATGATTAAATTAGCTAAAGAACAACACTCTGAAATTGAGTTTCATGAGATGGAGGCTGAAAATATTTCTCTAAATGAAAAATTTGATGTAATTATTTTATCCAATGTAATTGGGTTATTACCCGACATTGAACATGTATTTAAACAATTACACAATGTAACTCATCCTAAAACCAGAATAATAGTAACCTATTATAACCGTTTATGGGAACCTATTATACGCTTTGCTGAGCTTCTGAGATTCAAAAGAAAATCACCTCAACAGAATTGGCTATCTACAAAAGATATTGAAAACCTATTATATCTATCAGACTTTGATGCTTACAAGAGCAATCGGAACATGCTAGTTCCATATAATATCCCAATAATATCAGGATTCTTGAATAGAATAATAAGCAGGCTTCCTCTTTTTAATAAATTAGGCTTAAACACATTTGTTTTCGCTCGTCCAATTCCGAAAATACTTACTCCGGACGAACGTAATAAATTATATTCTACCTCCGTTGTGATTCCTGCGCGCAACGAAAGTGGCAATATTGAAGATGCAATCAAACGAATTCCGGATTTTGGAAAGCATATAGAAATCATTTTTGTTGAAGGAAATTCTACCGATAATACCTGGGAAACTATCCAAAGCATGAAAAATAAATATCAGCACACACATGATATTAAAATTATGCAACAAACTGGTAAAGGTAAAGGTGATGCCGTTCGTAAAGGTTACGATGCAGCAACGGGTGATATCTTAATGATTCTGGACGCTGATTTAACAGTTCCGCCAGAGGATTTGCCAAAGTTTTACGATGCTATTGCTTCTGGTAAAGGAGAGTTTATTAACGGAGTAAGACTTGTATACCCAATGGAGAAAAATGCGATGCGTCCTTTGAATACAATTGGCAACCATTTCTTCAGTAAGCTATTTTCATACATCCTTGAACGACCAATAAAGGATACACTTTGCGGTACAAAAGTGATGTTTAGAAAAGACTATTTGAAATTAGCTGCCAATAGAAAGTTTTTTGGTGAGTTTGATCCCTTTGGCGATTTCGATCTGCTTTTTGGAGCCTATAAATTAAACCTAAAACTGATTGACTTACCTATTAGATACAAAGAGCGCAAATATGGAGATACAAATATTAGTAGATTTAGGCATGGGTTAATATTACTCCGCATGTCGGCATTTGCGGCTATTAAAATTAAGTTTTGGTAATAAACTTTTGCTGTATCTGTTCTTTTTATCAACTTTACGGCTTATAAAAAATACACATGGAACGAATAGCGGTATTTCCAGGGTCATTTGATCCATTCACAACTGGTCATGAGAATATTATATTACGTGCAGTAGACCTTTTTGATAAAATAATTATTGCAATAGGATATAATGCAGAGAAGCAACACTTTTATCCTGTAGAGCAACGTATACATTGGATTGAAGAGCTATTTGCTGATGAGCCTAAAATTAGCGTTGGTACTTTTACTGGCCTAACGGTCGATTTTGCGAAAAAGGTTAATGCCAACTATCTATTAAGAGGGATTAGAACATCTGCCGATTTTGAATACGAAAGAGCTATTGCCCAAGTAAATAAGAATATGACTGGTATTGAGTCTGTATTTTTATTAACAACTCCTGAACATACTCCGGTAAACTCATCAATTGTGCGTGACATAATTAGACATGGAGGTGATGCTGGTAAATTTATTCCTGATAAGATTAAGGAAAAAATGAATATTTATAATCGCGAGAATAAACATTAATAATGCGAGTATATTTAATAGTTGTTATTTTTCTTTACGGCACGTTTGCTAAATCACAAGATACCGAGGTTACTCTTTATGGCACTGCCGTTGAGTACAGTAACTACAACCTTATTGTTGAGCAAACACAAAATTACATAACAAACGAGAAAACAGAATTACAACGCTTTGCGATAAATAAAAAAGGTGATTTTAAAGTTTCCTTTGATATTAAAGAAACTTCGAAGATAAACATAAAGCTTGGAGCATTACAGGGTTTTCTATTTGTTCAGCCAGGTAATTCATATAATATTTTACTACCACCATTAATTCCACTAAAAACTGAAGACCAACTAAATCCTTTTTTTATTCCTGACGAAGTAAATATTGGAATACTAAACACAGATCCTGATAATCTTAATGAAAAAATACAAAGTTTTGATATATACTTTAACCAACAAGTTAACTTGAATATACGCAGCATTATAATTGCAAACAACAAGAAAAAAATTGAAGAAATAATTTCTCAAACTGATTCTTTATTTCCCTCTATATCTGGAACATGGTTTAATAATTATAAAGAGTATGCTTACCTATCTTTAATCGCTTTAAAGAATAAAGATAATCTTCGAAATATTAGCACTGGATATTTCTCTAATAACGATATTTTGTATAGTATACCCACTTATTGGTCTTCATTTAATCAATGCTACAAAAACTTTCTATATAAATACTTCAAATCAGATGAAGGATCTCAATTAAAAACTATATTCTCTGAGAAAGCAAACTTTGCAGCACTCGTAAATACTCTTACACATGACTCTCTCTTTAATAATATTGAGTTGTCAGAACTTATTTTACTGAAAAGTATATATGATGGTTATTACAGCAAAACATTTGATAATAATTATCTTACTTCACTAGCAGAAGAGGCCACTTCCATATCATCAAATCAATATAATAGGCAGGTTGCTGAGGATATCTATAAAAAAATCACAAAACTTACCGTGAATAGTGTAGCTCCAGAAATTGAATTACCTGATTTAAAAAACAAAACACGAAAACTAAAAAACTATAAAGGGAAGTTTGTGTACCTTAATTTTGCCTCAACGGACAACTATGCCTGTAAAAAGGACTTTCAAGTACTTGAAGCAATGTCAAAAGCCTACAAAAGAGATCTACATATTATTACTATTCTTACAGACTCTGATATTGAGAATGCAAAAGCATATGTTAAAAAAAATAAGTTAGAATGGACCTTCCTTCATTTTAACCAAAATGGAAAAGTTTTATACGATTATAATGTTAGAGCTTATCCTACCTATTATTTATTAGATCCAGAAGGTAATATCGTAATAGCTCCAGCACCAGCGCCGGAAGAAGATTTTAAAGCGATTTTTTCAAAAACATTCAATAATTACAGACACCAGCAACTTCGTAAAAACAAGCAAAAGGAACGAACCATATATGACCTATGATGGCTCTTTTGTAACAAATTTACACCAAAACCCGTATACTTTACACGAATATAATAACCTCCCCTTACTCACTTGCCATAAATTAAAGTATTTTTATGACATAATGATATATGTTTTTACAAAACATAATATCTTATTAGCCTAAATAGTATTGAGATATGAAAAATAACAAGAACCTATTCTCTCTAGCCCTCTTATTGGTTAATTGCATAGCCTTGTTTTCTCAGCCTACTGCAAAAATTATTAGTGATGATGTTCGATTATGTGAATCAGGAACAGCAGAAATAGTAATAGCACTAACGGGTACACAACCATTTGAAGTAGACCTAAGATTTTTAACAAATAGCGGATATGTGATACAACACGCACGTATCGAAGAACAGGTTACTGAATTCACAATCCCGATAACACTTCCTTATGCAGACGAAAAGGCTCCCCTAGAATATACAGTTGAGTTAATAAAGATTACCGATCGTTATGGTTCTTTAGATATTACTGATGAAGAGGTAAACGTATTTGTTGATGATAAATCCCAGATTACAATAGGCTCTAATGATAATATATGTGGTAGGTCATTTACAACAAACTCACAATCACTCTCGCCTAATGCAACATACTTATGGACATGTGCAACCGGTACATTTGATGATCCTACTAAATTAAACCCAACTTTTACAGGAACAAATACAACTTTAGAAGAGTCATATACTCTTGTGTTAGAATCCGAAAATGGGGCCTGCAGAAATGGAAATGCTATTACCCAATCAATGTTACTCACATTAAAAGGTAGCCCCGAAGGAACTATCACCACAGAAGAAGATATTATTTGTGCACCTGCAGATAGAACAGTTAACTTAAACTTTGATGGGAATGGAAGCTACTCCTACCAGCTTATCAATACTGCTGGGGATACTTTTGATGGAACATCCAATTCAAATTCTGAATTAGAAACCCTTACCATAGCTAATAACGATAAAATCCAACTTTATTCACTAACAGATAACTCAAGCGGTTGCCAAGCGGCAACATCTGATTTAACCGGAGAAAAGTCATTTATTAATGAAACTCCAAACACCTTGGTAGGTGAATATAGCACTGTTTGCGGTGAGGGACAATCCATAGCTTTAAATGGATCTAATAACACAAACACTTCTGGAACATGGACTAGCCCAACATTAGGTGTAGTTTTTACAGATGCCTCCGACCCTAATTCATTAATAAGCTCAGGCTCCTATCAAGAAGCCGATATAACATGGACAGAAACAACACAAAACCTAGGTTGTGTAAATTCTGCAAGTACAACAATCTTATTCTCTGAATCACCTACATTAACTATTGATAAAAACCAAGACCAAATATGTGAGAATTCATCAACTGTACTGCCCCTAAATGTTACAGGAAATAGTCCTTGGGTAGTTACCTTTACCGATGGCTTCGGAAAATCATATACCGAAGATGTTACTTCTAACATTCATAATGTAATTATAAATGGTGAAGATCTTGCTCCTGGTATATTTAATTATTCATTTACTGATATAACAGGTTCGAATGGATGCATAAAAGAAATTACGGATCTTACTTTTAACCTCTCAATTGATGAATTACCCTATCCTATTGCTGGAGAAGATCAAACAGTTTGTGGTAGAGAAGTAACATTAGAAGCCAATACACCATTAGTTGGGATCGGTTTATGGAAAGGGAAAGGTACTTTTATTGATCCAGGAGATCCAAACACAGAGTTCACCGCATTAAATTTCGGTCAACAAGATTTACAGTGGATTATAGTAAATGGGGTTTGTATTGCTGAAGATATCGTTAATATTAATTTTCTTGAAGCACCATACCCTGTTAATGCAGGCTCAGACACAACAATTTATGTGAGCACAGCTATGACTCTGAACGCACTTCCCCTTGAAACAGGCAAAGGTCGATGGGCAGTTATTTCAGGTAACTCTAAGATTGATGACCCATATAATCCTAAATCTCCAATCTCAAACCTCGAAAAAGGACAACACATTCTTACATGGACCGGTTACATTCAAAACTCTGAAGCATGTGAAAGTATTGAAGATGAAATAACCATTATATCCAAGGATATCGTTGCTCCATCAGGAATATCTCCTAATGGCGATGGATTTAATGATGTGCTAAAAATATTAGGAGCAGAAAACATTACCAACAATAGATTATCTGTTTTTAACCAACATGGGAAATTAATTTATAGCGCCACTAATTACGAAAATGATTGGAATGGCATTGACAATGGAGGATCAAAACTAAGCCCCGGAACTTACTATTATACTTTTGAGGGCGATCAACTTAAAACCCCAATAAAAAACTACTTGATAATTAAATATGATTAAGATTATTAAATCTAATTTTAAGAATTATACAATTGGGTGCATGCTACTTTTAGTTTGTTCAAGTAACTGTTTTGCTCAACGAGAAATAATTATGAGCCAATACATGTATAACAAATACAGTATTAACCCTGCTTTCGCTGGATCTCATGAGTCTCTTTCCCTCTTTGCTTCATACAGAAAACAATGGTTGGGATTTGACCATAGTGCTAGTGGAGGAATAGCAACAATTCATTCTCCCCTAAAGAATGAAACAATGGCCTTAGGAGCTCAAGTATACTCTGAGAAAGTTGGCGTTACAAATAACACTGGCTTTAACATTTCATATGCATATAGAACAAACATTAGTAATACCACAAAGTTAAGCTTTGCTCTGTCTGCAGGTTTCTACAATCAAAACAATAATTGGTCTGATGTTACAATTATCGATCCTGAAGACCCTTTATTTGGATACGCAGAGCAATTAAGTGCTCCATGGCTTGGCTTTGGTACAGCAGTGTATAACAATAACTATTTTATAGGCTTATCTATCCCTAGCTTAGTATATTCTGATAATTATGAAACAGGCGAAAATAAATTAGATTTCGGTAAAATTGATTATTTATTTACTGGAGGGTATTTTTTCCACATAAACTCAAATTTTACGTTAAACCCTGCAACCTTAGTAAGAGTAAATCCAAACACAACCAGCTTTATTGACTTTAGCACTACCGCAATCATAAATAATGCTCTAATTTGTGGCGTTTCATACAGAACCACTAATGAGATTGTAGGAATATTAGGATATCAAATATCACCTCAAACACGAATCACCTATAGCCTCGATTACACACTCGAGAAGCTATCTAACTATAATAATGGAACACATGAAATAGCCCTACAATTTGACTTCGGTTATAAAATAAATACTCCAAACCCTAAATTCTTTTAACTATGAGCCGAATTTTTAAAAATATTATCATTCTTCTCATACTAGCACTATTTATTAATATAGCGTTAACTGCTCAAAATGCTATTATTAATAAACTCCCATTTAATAGTTCTGCGAAGAATGATTTTGCTCCATTCGTTGTTGATTCAACTATCTACTTTTCTTCTGACAGAAAAAATGAACTCATAAAATCATATCTCGACCAAAATAATAATTGGCTTCACAGAATATATCAAGTTCAAATTGTAAGTGAAAATAACTTCAGTAAACCGATATTATTCTCTGCAACAAAAGACTATAAACTTAACACAGGTTCCATTTGGCTAAGCCCTGATGAGAAACGAGCATTTGTAACTCAAAATCAAGCTCCTAAAACAAATAAAAAGAAACAACAGAAAAATCTTTTAGGTATATTCACTATAGATAAAATTTCTGGATCTAATTGGCAAACACAAACTCCATTTCCATACAATTCACTTAATGAACATTCTACTGCTCACCCTACATTCAGCAGTGATGGTAAAACTATGTTCTTCGTTTCTAATCAAAACGATAGTTATGGAGAGAGCGACATATACAAATCTGATTTTGAAAACGGACAATGGTCAGAACCTATAAATTTAGGTTCAAACATTAATACATCAGGAAAAGAGATTTTCCCTTACTATCACCCATCCGGCAAACTCTACTTCTCTTCAAACGGAAGAAGTGAATCTAATGATTTTGATATATTCGTTAGTACATTCGAGAATAATGAATGGGGCAGAGCAAAAGCTCTTGAAGAACCAATAAATTCAAAATACAACGATTTCTCATGCTTTATTTTTGAGTCTGAACTTGAAGGATATTTTGCATCTAACAGAGAGGGAGTGGATAATATATATCACTTTAAAATCCCCTTTCCATCTTTTCCTAACGCACAAGAAGAGGTTGAAGACATATTCTGCTTCACACTTTTCGAAAATGGCCCCTATCAGTCTGATACTCTACCTTACAAATATAAATGGCTTTTTAATGATGGCATTACCAAAATGGGTACAGAGGTAGACCATTGTTTTCCTGGAGAAGGCGAATATTCTGTTAATTTAAGTGTTTATGACACCTTACAAAATGTAGACCTTTTTACAGTTGCCACCTATGATTTGCCTCTTGAGAACACACAACAAATAAAAATAGAATGCTCTGATACTGTAAAAATTAATGAACCAATGAATATTTCAGCTAAAAACTCAGAACTGAAAGGTTTTATTCCCGAGGATTATTACTGGATATTAGATCACAGTAAAAAGACAAAAGGTATTACAATAAATCATATCTTTAGAAAGTCAGGAACGTATACCATTATATGTGGTGCGCCATCAATACATAACCCACAACACAAGCTTGCAACTAAAAAAACAATAATTGTAATAGAATAATAAACACATGTATAAACTTATCACCACAATACTTTTCTTAACCTTTTCATATATACTATTAGCCCAGCCAGTTCCAGCAATTGACGAGAATATACCCTACTTAGTTACCTTTGGAAAAGATGGAGAAACAGCATGGGGTGATAATGATTTCACACAAGTAATTTTCTATTCGGTCCCCAAAAGTCATACCGAACCAATATACATTAGGGTTTATGATCCAGATATTGGAGGGAAAATTGATGAGCAAAAAGGCAAATGGAATACAAAAATGAAATATAGCATCTATGGTGGTAAAGGAACATGTTCTGATGACGATGCTCGTAAAATTAACAAAAGTGGAAACTATAAAAGTGGTACTTTATTATACACAAAGACATTTGGTATAAGTGATAAGTATGATGAAGATTGGTATACTTTTGGTCCAATTAACCCCACCGAAGGAGAATACCTACCTGATTATGGAGGTTATGTTTTTAAAGTTATTGTAGAAGGAATATCTGGCGATGATGGCAACTTGTATAGTTTATATCAAAGCTCTAAACCTAAAGAAAATGTTCCCGTAGAAGGAGCTTTTGCCTTTTACTTTAAGTACAAAATTAGACTTCATGATAATGTCAATGAAGTAAGCCATATCTATCCATACATTGATGACAAAGTTTTAGCTATTAAACAATCTAATTTTGATTGGGATAACGATGGTATCATTCGAATTATATCTGTCGCAAAAAATGGTGAAATGTTGGCCGTTTCTGCAGATGATAACTGGGCAGAATCAAGGCATACGATACACCCTTCTGAAAAAAATACCTCATACGATATTCAAATAATTAAAAACAAAACAGCTAATATTAAAAACAACAATGTTGTTATATACCTTGAAAACCAATTTGGGGAGTTAATGCCATTCTACAGTGTACCAATTGGTGGAATACCAAAGTATAAGTACAGCATCGGCATTAAACCTAAAATCTCTAAATAATAGTTCATGCAATACATAAAAAGAATATCTACCCTATGCTGCACTATATTATTTTGGCTTTGTGCTACCGTAAGCAGCAATGCACAATCCCTCGATTTTAAGAATTTTGATTCTGACATGGGATTGCCGCAAAATTTTGTGTATTGTTTAACTCAAGATCATAAAGGGTACCTTTGGATAGGAACTGGCGAAGGACTTGTAAGGTATGATGGTTTAGATTTTACAACCTATACTGTTAATGATTCACTAAGCTCTGATTTTGTTCATTCTCTATATGTTGATAACAAGAACACTCTCTGGGTAGGTCATAAGAATGGGAAGATATCTTATTATGAGAATAACAAATTCCATAAAATAAAATCGGACTTAGAGACTTCAAGCCCGATACGCGATATTTGTGAAGATGAATTAGGTAACATATGGGCTACTGTTCAAAATAATGGACTTATTAAGATCACCCCAAATAAAGAAATCACATCATATTTTAATTCCGAACTATTCGGAGATAAATTATATTACTCCTTAGAATCCATAAATGCCTTTAGTATTTTAATAGGTACATCCGATGGTTTAGAATTATTACACCTCGACTCTAATGGATTTCCAAAGAACATTGAAACCATAGAAGATATAGCTTATACAAACATCAACTCAATTGTTAAACGCAGAGCAATTGAAGGAGAATATTGGATTGGCACTGAAGACAGTGGATTCTTTTTATTCAAATACGATAAAAAAACAGCATCGCACGTAGCAAATAACAATTTATGCATTGCTTTTAATATTGAAGAAGAAAACATTATAGATATTTTTGAAGATGATAATGGAGATCTGTTGTTGGCAACATGGGGTAACGGAGTAATTAAACTTTTTTACGACTCAGCGAAACAGTCATTTCGAGAATCATATCAGTTTTCGAAAGCCAATGGTTTAAACCATGACTTTATCAAGCAAATACTCACCGATAGAGAAGGTAACTATTGGATTGCAACGTACGGTAGTGGGATCTCAGTATTATTAAACGATAAGTTCATTCGTTACGATCTTGAGAATATAGGGTTCAAGCAACATAAAGCGGTAGCAGTATTATCCGTCAATAATAACATATGGATAGGCTTGGATAATGGTATATTAAAAGCTGATGAATTTTGCTTTACAAACCACGAATATTACGATAGTGCTCTTGGAATTCCTAATGACAGAATCACTGGTTTCAAATACGATAAAGACAGTACCCTATGGGTTTCATCTTTAAACAAAGGCTTGTATTACAGAAAAACAGGTCAATTAAATTTTAATCGTTATAACTACTCAAACAATATTATAGATAATAAAATTAACGATATTGAAATTATTGACAGTAAACTTGTTTTAGCAACGGTTGGAGGGCTTTTTATAATTAATTTAACAACTAAAGCTATTGATAAACTTACAACACAAAGGGGATTGCCACATAACTGCATTAATTTCATTTATGTAGATAGGAACAATAAAATGTGGATCGGTCCTAAATCAAGCGGGATTTGTAAAATAGATAATAACAATATTGAAATTCATAAATTAGCACAAACCCCTATCAACGTCTCAGGAATGACTGAAGATCGAGAAGGTAATTATTGGTTATCAACAATTGGAAAAGGAGTATTGAAATACAATAACGATAATCTTGAATCAATTTCAATATCTGATGGATTAACCAAAAACTATTGTTATGATATAATATGTGATAAGAATGATCAATTATGGATTTGCCATTGGCCAGGTATCAGTTCTATTAATTTAAATACTAACCAAATCAGACAATTTGGCTTCGCCGATAATTTAGGAAGCGATTTCTATAAGCTTTGGGAAGACAATGATAGAAATATTTGGTTTGCCTCGAGCAAAGGAATTATTAAATATTTTCCAGATAGAGACAAGAAAAACCTTGTTCCGCCAATGCTAAACTTCACCAATGTATTAATTTCTGGCAAATCATATATAAATCAGAAAGTCATCAAACTTCCTTACCCATATGGTAACGAAAACTACAAACTCAAATTTGAGTTTACGGGTATTAGCTTTAAGTCTCCTTCTGATGTGACTTACAAAATAAAAATGGAAGAGAAAAGTGACCCCGATTCAAATGATTGGATAGACCTTGGATTAACAAACTTCCGAGAATATGAATACCTTCCGGATGGTGAGTATACCTTTAAAGTAATGGCTAAAAATGCAGACAATGTTGAAACCAGTAAACCAATTAGCATTAAAATAATTATAGCTACACCTTTTTGGAAAAAATTATGGTTCTACGTCCTTGTAGTTATTGCAATAATAGCTAGCATTAGATTCATTATAATGTTTAGAGAACGTAAAATTAAAGCCCAAAATGAATATCTTGCCCGAGAGGTAGCTTCAAAAACAGTTATCCTTCGTCAACAAAATGAAGAAATTAAACAAAAGAACCAAGACATTACTGATAGTATAACGTATGCCAAAAAAATTCAAAGATCTATACTCCCTCCTCTAGGTGAATTTGAAAATATTTTCCCAGAATCGTTTATATTCTTCAAGCCGCGTGATATTGTTAGTGGCGATTTTTATTGGTTTAAGAAAACAAAAGACCTATTTATATTATGCTGTGCTGATTGTACTGGACATGGGGTTCCTGGCGCATTTATGTCTATGATTGGATCTACACTACTTAATGACATATTTAAGCTACCTAACGTTAATTCACCTGCCGAGATGTTAGAAAGGTTAGATAATGATATTAGAGTTCTGTTACAGAAGGGTGGTGATGAGCATTCTAAAGATGGAATGGATATTTCTGTTGTAGAAATAAATTTAAATACTAATAAGGTAAGATTAGCATCTGCCAAGCGCCCTGTATTTTTATATATAAACGACGAACTTACTATTTATAATGGAACAAGAAGAAGCATTGGTGATGATGAACTAACTACAGGTTCAAGGTTCGTTAATTACGAATATAATTGTGATAAAGGTGATATTATATACTTATTCTCTGATGGCTACACTGATCAATTCGGAGGGCCGAATGAGAAGAAGTTTATGAAAAGTGGAGTCAAAAAGCTACTGCACGAAATACATAATAAACCAATGCAAAACCAAGGTTCAATTGTTAAAGATAACTTCCTTAATTGGATGGGTGATTGCGATCAAATAGATGATGTTCTATTTATGGGCATTCGGTTATAAAAGATTTCAATTGAATAAAATAAGAATGGGTAATATGTATAGTTCATATTACCCATTCTCATTTTATAATTATCCTATTCCCTTTACAGTTGAGCGATTATTGTTTGAGTACCTGTTACTTTCTCATCTAAATCAACCTTAATATCAGCATCTAAGGGTAGATATAGATCAAGTCTTGATCCGAACTTAATAAAACCCATTTGTGCTCCTTGAGCAACTGTAGTATTGTTCTCAGCATAACAAACAATCCTACGCGCCATTGCACCAGCAACTTGCCTTACAACAATTTGTTTGCCTGACTTATCTTCAATTAAAACGGTTGTTCTTTCATTCTCAGTAGATGATTTCGGCAAATAAGCTCCCATAAACCTACCTGAATGGTGCTTCACAAATTTCACAACTCCACTCATTGGAAACCAATTAACATGTACATTCAATGGAGTCATAAATATTGAAACTTGTTTACATTTTGTCTTCAAACATTCTGGTTCCTCAACCTCCTCAATTACAACTACAGTACCATCTGCTGGGGCTATTACCGTTCCATCCTGTATTTTACATACACGTAATGGGCTACGGAAAAAGTTAACAACTACAAGCCATAATATAAAACTCAATCCTAAACTTATTAAGGATATTATTAAACTTTGTGATGATAAGAAATACACCCCCAAATTTATTATAGCCAAAGCTATGAACGAAACTAGAATAGTGGAATATCCTTCTTTATGAATTGTCATGTTTATAGTGGGAATTAATTAACAAAATAAATTAAAAAAAAGAGAGTTATTGGAATTGCGAACAAAACCGCATCAAAACGATCTAGTACACCGCCATGGCCAGGTAATAAGTTTCCGGAATCTTTAGCATTTAGGCTCCTTTTCAATAAGGACTCAGACAGATCTCCATAGATTGCTACTACAGATATTAAAGCTGATAAGACTAACCAATGAATCAAAGACATAGCTGGCCAAAGTATATAAATTTCACCGGCCGCAAACAAAGTAAGCATAAATCCTCCTATGGCGCCCTCCCAAGACTTTTTGGGGGAAATTCTTTCAAATAATCGGTGTTTACCCAAAGATACACCAAACAGGTATGCACCTGTATCATTTAGCCAAACCAAAATAAAAATTATCAAGGGTACTCTAAAATTATAAGTCCCGCTTAAATACGCAATTTTACTTAAAAGAGAAAACGGCACTGCTATTAGCAAGGCAATTAGTAAAGTACCTCCTATATTACCAATAGGGTTATTCTTTTTACGATACAGTTCAGTAATAAATATTCCCATTGAGATTGGGATCAATAAAAAGAAAAGCTTTGGGTCTGAAATGCCAGAGTTAACCAAAAATGAGGCTACATAAACAAAAACCGACAACAATACAGTTAAAAAAAACGAAGGTTCAATACCTCCACCCTTTAATAGTTTATGCAATTCCGTTGTCCCAAGTATAACTACTGCAAAAAAGACTACAAAAAAAGAAACAGGACTATAAAATATTCCTCCTGCTATAATAAGAACAAATAATATACCTGTTATGGTACGTTGCCAAAAGTTATTCATTAATTTCAGATCTTTCCGTGCAAAATTAAGCAATTAAGTAAACTATTATCTACTTTCATCGATAAAAACAAACAATTCTTTAGGTCCATGTGCTCCCATAACCAATGTTTTTTCAATATCTGCAGTTCTGCTTGCGCCCGTTATAAACGAAACTAAAGAAGGAAAGTTACGTCCAAATCGATTTTCTAACAGATTTAATGCATCCGTAGGAAAAGCAACCAATTGCGATTTTGCTGCAATTACAATATGAATTGGTGGAAAGACGTTGAGTCTTCTTCCTGACTCATGTGTTGAACTTATTACTATTGAACCAGTTCTAGATACTAAATATTCACATCTCGTAATTGCTGCTTCCATATTATTAAAGTCAGCATCAACATCAGTAAGTGAAATTTTCTGTTCTTGAGCTAACTTTTTAATTTCAGAATCTAAACAGAAAACCGTTTCTAGCCCTTTTTTAGAGATTAATTGTTCAATTTCACTTATTATTATTGAACTATCATTACACAATGATACATGCCCTCCAATAGATTCCAACTCATTTTTAAAAGTTAACAACAAATCCTCAGGCATTGGAAACTCATGCTTATCAAAATCGGAAAGAGGGAAAGTATAATCCCTTCCCTCTTCCATTGATTCCTTTATGCGTGATAATATTTTCTCTCTAGACGAGTTACTCATTTATTTCACTTTTTATTTCATCCGTTGATTCATCCTGTTTAGGCAACTCCTTCGAATCTGATTTCACTACTGCCTCTTCATCTAAATCAATAATATGTCTTTTTCCCTTAGATTTTCCAAAGATAGACTCTAAATCTTCACCAAAAATTACTTCTCTCTGCAATAGAAGCTCTGCTAATTCATTTAGTTTTTCTCTATTATCAACTAAAATCTGCTTTGCTCTTTCGTATTGGGTTTCTATAATTTTACGAGCTTCTTCATCAATAGACTGAGCTGTAGTTTCACTATATGGTTTTGTAAAACCGTATTCGTTTTGACCACTTGAATCGAAGAAACTTAAATTTCCAATTTGATCACTCATACCATAATAACTAACCATGGCATAAGCTTGCTTGGTTACTTTTTCAAGATCATTCAATGCTCCTGTACTTATTTTACCAAAAACAACCTCTTCTGCAGCTCTACCACCTAAAGTAGAACACATCTCATCCAATATTTGCTCTGTGGTTGTTAATTGGCGCTCTTCTGGTAAATACCATGCCGCTCCTAAAGCTTTTCCTCTAGGAACAATTGTTACTTTAACTAATGGATGTGCATGCTCAAGTAACCAACTTATTGATGCATGACCAGATTCGTGGTAAGCAATGGCTTTTTTCTCTTCTATTGAGATAATCTTATTTTTCTTTTCTAAACCACCAACAATTCTGTCAACAGCATTCATAAAGTCTTCTTTCTCAACAATTTTCTTATCTCCACGAGCAGCAATCAATGCAGCTTCGTTACAAACGTTGGCAATATCAGCTCCTGAGAAACCAGGGGTTTGTTTTGCTAAGAAATCTCCTTTAACATCATCACTTAACTTTAGTGGGCGTAAATGAACTTCAAATATTTGTTTACGCTCTGTAATATCTGGCAACTCAACATGAATTTGTCTATCGAAACGACCAGCACGCATCAAAGCTCTATCAAGAATATCTGCTCTATTGGTAGCTGCAAGAATTATTACTCCTGAATTGGTTCCGAAACCATCCATTTCTGTTAATAATTGATTTAAGGTATTTTCCCTCTCATCATTAGCACCCATATTAGCACTTTTACCACGCGCTCTACCAATTGCATCAATCTCATCGATAAACACAATACATGGCGATTTTTCTTTTGCTTTCTTAAATAAATCTCTTACTCGAGAAGCTCCAACACCAACAAACATCTCAACAAAATCTGAACCTGACATACTGAAAAAAGGTACGTTAGCCTCACCAGCAACGGCCTTAGCAAGCAATGTTTTTCCAGTTCCCGGAGGTCCAACTAGCAAAGCTCCTTTCGGGATCTTACCTCCAAGTTCTGTATATTTTTCAGGTCGGCGCAGAAATTCAACAATTTCTTCCAACTCAGTCTTTGCTTCAACTAAACCAGCAACATCTTTAAAATTCACGTTGATATTTGATTCTTTATCAAACATCTTTGCTTTAGATTTACCAACATTAAAAATATTGCCACCGCCAGCACCACCGCCTTGAGAACCCATTCTGCGGAATATGAAAATCCATACAACTAGTAACAAAATTAAGGGCCACAAAAAGCCAACCATTTCATTTAAGTAGTTTGATCGCTCTTCATAAGACTCATCAATGGATATTCCTTTTTCAGTTTTAACCTGTTGAATAGCTTCTGTTAAATTATCTACACTTGGAATACTAACCCTTAACTGAGGCCCATTTGAAACTGTTTCATCAAAATTCTCACCTAGTATTTCGCTATAATTACTTAAAGCATCCTTTTTAAGCGTTACTTCTGCAACACCTTGGTTCTTTATTACTGTAACTTTTTCAATATCACCTGATGGCAAAATTTTAGTCTTAAAAACCCCATAATCTACATTCTTTACACTTTCATTTTGATTCATGAAAAAGATAGAGATAAATAAGAGTAATATCGCCCCGTATATCCAATAACCATTGAATTTGGGCAGTTTATTGTTATTACCGCCTCCTGTGTTTAACGGTTCATTAGGTTGCTTTTGTTCCTTAGCCATCCGATAAAATAATTTTAATCTTTTTTAGAATAAGTTTTCTATATCTGTTCTTTCAGCATCAGCCCATAACCCTTCTAAGTTATAAAACCCACGCACATCACGCTGGAATACATGAACAATTACATCTACAAAATCTACCAAAACCCACTCAGCGTTTTGCTTTCCTTCGATACTTAATGCTTTTTCGCCTAATTCCTTATTTACAAACTCTTGAATCGAATCTGCTACTGCACTAACATGTGTAGTACTATCTCCGTCACAGATAACATAATACTGACAGATACTTCCATCAATTTTACGCATATCTAAAATAGCAATATTTGTGCCTTTTTTCTCTTGAATGCCTTCTACAACGGTATCTACTAAATGCTTCGAAGTCAAATCCTCTTTATTTATCATCAATTATAAATGTTTTAATTTTCTTTCAACACAGGGCCTACGCAGCTTTACTGCTTCGGAAGTGTAAAGATACTACTTTTTTTATTTTCAATTTTACGTGTACTTTTGTCTAGAAATATGACAATTATTAATTTATGTCAACCTGACATTAAATAATGCAATATATGACAGACACTCCTAAATTTAAGATACAATGGCACGAAAAGCTAAATTCAACAAATATATTTTTAAAACACGAGTTATTAGAAAATAGTTTTGATGAATTTTATGTAGTTTGTACAAAAAGTCAAGTTAAAGGAAAAGGTCAAGGTAATAACAAATGGGAAAGTGAAGATTCTAAAAACCTAACATTTAGCTTACTCCTTAGACCAGGCTTTATTGAAATTCAAGATCAATTTATTATCTCGAAAGCTATATCAATAGCAATAATAAATGTTTTAAACAGATATAAAAAGGGATTCTGTATTAAATGGCCCAATGATATTTATTACCAAGATAGCAAAATAGCAGGAATACTGATAGAGAATAGCCTTATTCAAAACAGAATTGGAACTTCAATAATTGGGATTGGAATTAATATAAATCAGACTAATTTTTTTAGCGATGCCCCAAATCCAATTTCGTTAAAGCAAATTATTAATTCAGAAACTGATATTACAAAATTCTTAGCTGAAATATTGACATCGATATCAGAACAATATCAGCGCTTACGCAATAATGATCATACTGATATTGACACTGAATATTTTAACTCATTATTCCGTAATACGGGTACTTACAAATTTAAGGACGAGGATGGCTTATTTAAAGCATCTATATTAGGAATTAGTCCCTATGGACATTTGATATTACAATCATCTAATAACGAAGAAAAGTCATATGCCTTTAAAGAAGTTGAGTTTATTCTTTAATAACCACCATAGTTAGCTATTGCATCACCTAGCATATTTAAAAACTTTTTCACATGCTTTCCTACCATCATTTTCATCATGGGATTCAAATCTGCTTTAATAGTAAGTTTAATACGCGTATCATTTTCAGCCACTTGCTTTAACTGAATCCACAGAAAAAAATTAAATGGCACCTTACCATCGGTGCTATATTTTACTGTAGTAGATGCCTGTTTTTCAACTATTCTTAATCCAGCATCACCAATCCCATCAACAGAAAACTTACAGGTATCTTCTGTACTCTGCCAGTTTTTGATTTTATCTTGGGGTATAAGGCTTTCAAAATTATTAAAATCAGATATGAACTTAAAAATTTTTTCATCACTCTGAGACACCTTCTTTATCTCACTCTCAAATTTAGTCATCAATGAAGTATAAGAGTAACTCATTTTGTATAATCACAATACAAAATGAGTACTAAATATTTTATAAAGATTATTTACCCCAATTTGCAGGATCAGTTCTCCATGTTCCTAATGCTTTCACATCATCAGCGGAAACTGTACCAGTTTGAGCAGCAACTTCAATTAAAGTTTGATAATTACTTAAAGTAGTAAGTTCTACATTATTCTTCTCAAAATTATCACTTGCTACTTGAAATCCATAGCTAAAAATTGCTAACATTCCCATAACTTCACAACCACAATTCCTAATAGCTTCAACAGCTTTTAGACTGCTTCCTCCTGTAGAAATTAGATCTTCAATTACAACAACCTTTTTTCCAAGTACTAACTCACCTTCAACAAGATTTTCCAAACCATGTCCCTTTGGAGAAGACCTAACATAAACAAAAGGCTTGTTTAATATATCAGCAACCAATGCACCTTGAGCTATTGCTCCTGTGGCAACGCCAGCAATAACATCTGCATCTGCATAAAGCTCTTTAATTTGAGCTGCAAATTGCTCTTTAATATAGTCCCTAACCTCAGGATAAGAAAGTGTTTTGCGGTTATCGCAGTAAATTGGCGAAATCCATCCTGAAGCCCATGTAAATGGGTTTGCTGGTTGCAATTTAATTGCTTTAATTTGCAACAATTGTTTTGCTATTATTTCTGATACTTTTTCCATAGTGCAAATGTATAAAGTTTTTTTTAAGGATAGAATTGTTTTTTTAACCGATGATATAGATCGCGATTTAAGCGACAACTTTGGTGCTATTTTTAAATACTCAAACTCGAAAGAGTTATTTGATTTTATTGATAATTTTATTCAACGTGAAGAAATTCAGAATGCATTTATCTACCACCATGACGTAGAAGAACTATATACTGTCTTTTGTAATTATTTTAAATTCATAGAAGCTGCTGGTGGACTGGTTTTTAATAACGAAAATCGAATTCTGTTTATTAATAGATTAGACAAATGGGATCTTCCTAAAGGAAAAGCCGAAAAAGGAGAGAGCATCGATGAAACTGCATTAAGAGAGGTTGAAGAAGAATGTGGTATTTCTAACTTAAAGATAACCAAACCTCTGGTTTCTACCTATCATACATATCCATTAAAGAACAAAATTGCACTAAAAAAAACCTATTGGTACAGAATGGAATATTCTGGCAATGAAGATCTAGTTCCTCAATTAGAAGAAGATATCCAAGAAGCTGTATGGTTGAATCATGACGAATTAGAAAAAGTTTATGAAAATACTTATCCAAGCATTCTTGAGATATTAAACAACGAAATAAAATAAATAATAAGAAGCCTACCTATTAAACTAATATAAGGTGAAGTTTTGTTGCAATAATTTATATTTTTACATTTTGAAGCATATTTAAGACTCCCATTTATATAAAATGACACCACAGGAGATAGAACATCAAGATTGGAAAAATAAAATGCGAAAGAAAGCTCTTGAAAAAGAGTTGGTACGTCTTAGAAAAAACGAGACTAAAAACCTGAAAAAGATTAGTGATTTAAGAAAGTCAATAATTTTTATAGGTATAGCCACAATCATATTATTTTTCCTGCTCCATGTAACTGGTACCATATCATTTACCCCAAAGGATAATATTAAAAATAACAATTATAACTTTAAGATTAACTCGCTTGAAGATTCTGTCGATTTTTTAAATAAGAAAATTGATATTTTAGTAAAAACCAAGGCAAGCATAGTTGCTGAAAAAGGGTATCGATTTAAAGTTCAATTTGGCGCCTTTAAATCAAACGACCTCGATAAATACTCTGAGAATTTAGTCTCTCTAAATCAGAAGAAATACAATCGAATAAATCATTACACACTTGGATCATTCGAAAACCTAAATAAGGCGAACGAGTTTCTTATTAAGATGAAAGAAATTGGATTTACTGATTCATTTATTATTGCTACCCTCAATGGCAATATAGTGCCGATAGAAGAAGCTAAGAAACATTTTACAGAACAAAAATAGCATCTCAGTAAATGCATGTGTCTAACCCAAGCCATTACAAGTTAATAATAAAATAGAGGATCTACTTTACTCAAATACCCATCAAACAAGACAATATTAAAATAGGCTCAAACAGATCTCATATGGTATCGTTTGCAGAATTTTACACATAGTATAGAGTTCTATTTATCAACCATAAGGAAAATAATCAAAATTATCTACTAGTGTACATAGTCGTTATTTTTATTTATGGCAATAAATATCTACATTCGTAAATTAATGACATTAATCATAACTTTACATTCATATTAAACTTCTAAACTAATCCTATGAAAGGAGCAATAATTGGAGATATTATCGGATCTGCATTTAATACAGATAAAAGATTAACCACCGAATTCCAACTTTTTAAACCTGTATCATCCTTCACTGACGATACAGTGTTAACATTAGCTACAGCTGACTCTGTAATCAATAATCTTAATTTTAAGGAAACAGCTAAAAAGTGGATTGAGAGATATCCTAATGCAGGATATAATACCAACTTTATTAAATGGTGTAACAATGAAGATACGGATTCAACTTATGTAAGCTACCGAGAGGGAGCTACCCGTAGAATTAGTCCCATAGGTTTTGTCGCTGAATCAATTGATCAAGCAATGTCAATGGCAGAATCTACTACCCTTTTAACACATAATACTCCTGAGATGATTAAGGCTGCAAAAGCAGTAGCAGCATGTATATTCTTAGCAAAAAGCTCTATCAAAAAAGAACAAATTAAAGATTATATATCTGATACATTTGGCTATAACTTAAATCGAAGTATTTCTGACTTAAAAGCAGAATCAGATCGAGAAATAATTTCAGTAATAGCACCAACAGCAATCACAATATTCCTTATCTCTTATAACTTTGAAGATGCTATTAGAAAAGCAGTCTCTTTAGGTTTTAACAGGTGCAATACCGTTGCTTCCATTGTAGGTGGGATTTCCGAAGCATATTATAAACATATACCGAAAAGTATTATAAGAAAAGCACTTCACAGAATAACTCCAGAGATGGAAATTTTCATTAATGATTTTGACAAGAAATATGTTTATGATCCACACCCTGTAAGGGTATTAATAGGAATGCACTAACAGTTATATTCTGTAAAAAACAAAAAAGCCTGAATGTAATAACATTCAGGCTTAATAGAAATCTTAAATAATATATTATATTACTTTTACGTTTACCGCGTTCATTCCTTTTCTTCCTTCTTGTAGGTCGAATTCTACTTCGTCGTTCTCACGGATTTCATCAATTAATCCTGTTACGTGTACGAAATACTCGTTGCTTGATCCTTCTTCTTTAATGAATCCAAAACCTTTAGACTCGTTGAAAAATTTTACTGTTCCTTTATTCATTTTCTTATTGTAAAAAATATTAATGCGACAAAGGTAAGTTAATATATTTCTTACGCAAGTTTTGTATGTAATTATTTTACAACTAATTATATTAACAAGTAAAACTGCACTTTAAATCGTGTACTGGCTTGCTTATTAATATATAAAGAAAATTTGTTATCAGATGAAATATCTGCATTAAAGCATTATATATTTGTATCCTTTAAAACCGCATCATGGAAATAACTATTCTAATAGATAATAATAAAGAAGACTTAAAGTATAGAACAGAGCATGGGCTTTCTATCTTAATCGAAGATTCTGGTTATTCCATCTTATTTGATACAGGAAAGACTAATGCATTCATACAAAATGCTGTAAAACTTGAAAAAGATTTAAGAAATGTTGATTACGTTATCCTATCACATGGACACTACGATCATACTGGAGGATTAGAGGCTTTTTTAAAGCTAAATAGAAAAGCCAAGGTAATACTTAAAAAAGAGGCCCTTCAAAAAAAATGGAGTAAATCTCAAACTATAGAACGCAATATTGGTATTCAAACACAAATTAAAGGCGAACGATTCATTTTTATAGATAGTCCACTTGAACTTTTTAAAGACTTTTGGATTCTACCAAATATTGATCGTCCTAAAAATCAAGAATACACGGATACCTATCTTTTTGTTGAACACAATAATTCCATCTACCCTGATACGTTTACTGATGAATTATTCGCAATATCAATTGTAGATAATGAATTAGTTGTATTTACCGGCTGTGCTCATAATGGGGTAGAAAATATGCTAAGAACAGCTATTAAACATTCACATATAAATAGAATAAATCACATCGTAGGAGGAACACATTTAAATAGAGCGTCAACAAATCAGCTAAATGATACAATAAATGCACTTGAGCAATTTGATATAAAGAATGCCTCTTTCAATCATTGCACAGGAATTCATAATATTCCAAAAATAAATAAACAATTAGCTGGTAATATTTCATATGCATATACCGGAAATGTAATCCGAATATAAACCTATTTCTTCTTTGAGTTCCTAACGAACTGAAGACCTCCAAAGCCGGATATTATTGCCATATAGTAACCAAAATCATACCACCACCCTGTGTTATTAACCTCATATATACTGATTGACTCATTAAAAAAACCAACAATCAAAGAAAATGGAGCAATCCAACCATGCCAAATACCTGTAAAAAAACCAGCTGGTTCTAAAATATTATTATTCCCACCCCCAGGTAAACACGAGCTCATTAAGAAACCAATAAGAATTATAAGAACTAGATTTTTATAATTTTTCATAACAAACAGTTTAAAATTATCAATTCCAATATAGGTATAAATTACTATCTATGCCCAAAATGTCAATTCCTCTAATCATTTTAATAACCATAATTATCAATCAAATTAGCAATTACAAAGCGATCAAAAAAAAATTAAATGGTTGCGTCAAACCATAATGTTTTATGACTAAACCATTATCTTTTTACACCAACACATAACATTAACGCAAGTACAAGAATCCCAATGCAGGGTGAGAAAATTGTATTCTATAAAAGTTTGTTATTTGGTGTTAAAAATGACAAAAGACAGTTCGAACTAGTTAATCTTTTTACTATATTGGAAGTATGAAAAGAAACACATCTTAGAAGAAGTAAATCAATTAAAACAAATAATTATGTTCAGACGAAAAGAAAAAAAATTACCCGAGTTAGAAGAAAGAATTTTTGATGTTGTAAGTGAAAAACAACCAATGCATATTGGAGAAATATTCAAAGTATTACGCATCTCCCCTACTAAAGGACTAAATTCAGTAATATCAATGATTAATCAAGGTAAATTAAGTTATGCGGCTAATAATCAAGTACACATCTAGTACACTGAGAAGAAAGAACCAATTACTTAGAAGAGTTAGAATTTAAACTTCCCACATAAATAATGTTGGGAAGTTTTTTTTGCTCTATTATTTAAGATTAATTTATATAAAATATCCAAAAAACTTACCCAGTTAACCAAACGATTAAGAATTCTAAGTTTTAAGAGTTTTGCGTCTTTTTATTTAAAATATATTATTTTCGTATCAGCAAGAAAATTAATATACGTATGCAAGCAAAGAAAATCTTATTCTGTTTAACTATACTTTTAGTATCAAGCAACATATTTGCTCAAGGCAATGAAATTTTGGGAGTTTGGTTAACTCAAGATAATGACTCTAAAGTAAAGATTAGTAAAACTACTAATGGTAAATATTATGGAGAGATAATATGGCTACTGAACCCTAAAGACGACAACGGGAATATTCGTAAGGATACTAAAAATCCTGATAATGACTTAAAATCACGTAATATTGAAGGTTTAAAAATCTTGAATGATTTTGAGTACAATGCTGGTGATAAAGAATGGCAGGATGGTACAATTTACGATCCAAAGTCAGGTAGTACTTACAAATGCTATATGTGGTTTAAAACTGATAGTGATAAATTGTATGTAAAAGGTTATATTGGTTTCTCATTAATTGGCAAAACAGTGAATTGGAAACGGGTTAAATAACACCTAATTAAAATCCTTGTTATGAATAAAATAATTCTTGTTATTACTTGTCTTATTATAATTTCGTGTAATCCTGGCAAAAGTGATTCTCCATCATATGTACTGAAAGTCAACCATAATAGAAATGCCACTGTTAATTCATCCTATCACAAAGGATCCACTTACCTATCAGTATATTCACAGGTATATCAACGAAATGAACAACGCACATATGACCTAACTGTAATGGCTAGTATGAGAAATACCTCGCTAAGCGATTCAATTTATATTATTAGTGCTGATTACTATTCTACCAAGGGAAAGTTATTAACAAGCTATATAAAATCCCCTATATATATTGCTCCAATGGAAACTGTTGAAATTGTTATTGAAGAAGATGATAAACGAGGAGGAACAGGAGCTAACTTTATTTTTAATTGGGCTTGTAAAGATTCTATTCAAGAACCATTTTTTGAAGGAATAATGACATCAACAACTGGTCAACAAGGCTTATCTTTTGTGACTAATGGAATGCGTATAAAATAAAAAAGCCATCAATTACGATGGCTCCTTTAATATAAATTCGTTTACAAAACCTTAGTCTCTATTCCCTAAATACATCATAACGTAATACATTAAAGTTACTAAAGCTGATAAAGCCGCAACAACATATGTATACGCTGCCCACTTTAAGGCATCTTTTGCTTGCTCTTGCAACTGCCCTGTTGCAATGCCACTAGTGTTTAACCATGAAAGAGCTCTTTGAGTTGCATTTATTTCCACTGGCAAAGTAATAAAGGCAAATGCAGTAAAAACTGTATAACAAGCTATAATAACCTTCATTGCTAAATCAAATGAAATAAACTGAGGCAATAAGAAACCTCCAAATAGCATGGCTATAAATATGAAGTTTAAAACTTTTGAGCTTATATTTTGTAAAGGAACAAGCGTTGAGCGCATTTCTAGTGGTCTATATCCAACAGCATGCTGAACTGCATGACCGCACTCATGTGCAGCTACAGCTGCAGCTGAAACACTATTTCCATTATATACATCCGGACTTAAGTTAACCGTTTTATTTGCAGGGTTATAATGATCTGTAAGTTGTCCTCCTACTGAAACAATCTTAACATCATGAATTCCATTATCGCGTAACATTTTCTCTGCCACATCTCTGCCTGTTAAACCATAGTTTAATCTAACCTTAGAATACTTCTTAAACTTTGATTTCAATTTTGAGCTGACAGACCAACTCAATATTAAAAACCCAATAAATATTATCATTAACATACTCGTATATTTTTTACTTGTACAATACTCAAAAACTTTGCCATATTATCTTAATATGACAATATTTCTAATCATCAATTATTCAATGTTTGCTAAACTATTAGATAACATAAGGTTTCTAAAACCTAAAATAAATAAATGGCTTAACCTCTAATAAGCTAAATTGATATACAATTATTGATATAACAATAATGAATAATAATTTCAATATTACTGATGACTTAATAAATGAAACTTTTATTAACCGGTTAAGGTTATCAGGAAGCCAATGACTCATAAAACCGATGAAAATTAGAAATACAGCAAAGGAATGCTTCGCTAATATATAATTTATTGGATATATGGAGAAGGCGGACTGGATACGGTAGATAAACAAATTAAAGGACTCGATATCGGAAGATCGGAATACAATCCACGTAAGTGTTATAAAGTGAAACGTAAAAACTCTGCCTAAAATCTTAGGAAAGCGAAACCCTAAATTATGAGATATTCGCAATAAAACTTTATCTATAAGAAGTGCAAAACCATGTAATGCACCCCAAATAACAAACATCCAACCTGCCCCATGCCACAAACCACCAAGGAGCATCGTAATCATTAAATTAAGGCCTTGGCGAAACTTCCCTTTTCTATTTCCTCCCAGAGGGATATACAAATAATCTCTTAACCAGGATGATAATGAGATATGCCACCTATGCCAAAACTCAGTAACAGAAGTAGACTTATACGGTGCATTAAAGTTCTGTGGTAAACGAAAGCCTAATAGAAGCGCCACACCAATTGCAATATCGGTATAGCCAGAAAAATCACAGTAAATTTGCAAAGTGTATGCATAGGCACCCAATAAAAGTTCCATCCCACTATACATCATAGGTGAATCAAACACCCTATCCACAAGGTTAACTGATAGATAATCTGAAATTACCATTTTCTTAAACAAGCCCATCATTATTAACCAAACAGACCACCAAAACCACTTATAACTTAGTTGGTATCGTTTGTGTAATTGCGGAATGAACTCCCAGGCTCTAACGATAGGTCCGGCAACTAATTGCGGAAAAAATGATACATAAAATCCAAAATCTATGATACTTCGTACAGCCTGTACCTTACCCCTATATACATCCACTGAATAACTGATGGTTTGAAAAGTAAAGAACGAAATACCAACTGGCAATATAATATCAGAAACAGTAAAGTGGGTACCCAATATTGCATTAAGAGAACTTGTATAATAGTTATTGATATTAATGCGAAGATTGAAATATTCTGCAACTAAATCTGATATAAAATAGCTGTATTTAAAGTAAGCCAATAAACCGAGGTTTACGAATATACTTAGGCTTAGTAATATTTTTCGCTTTAATAAATTACTACTTCTAGAAATCCCTATACCAATTGAATAATCGATAATTGTTGAAAACACCAGTAAGCCGAAATAGATACCCCCAGCTTTATAGTAGAAGAACAAACTACATGCAAAAAGAAAAGCATTACGTAATACACTCTTTTTATATAGGATAGCATTACCTAGCAATACAAAGCCAAAGAAAATCCAGAATGCCATATGTGTATACACAAAGCTAGACTCTGGATTGTAAGTTAATATGGATAGTATCTGATCAATCAACTTTATTCATTTACAATGGTTTGACTATTCATCCGACTAAAATCAGACATAATTGATTTATAAATCCATTCAGCAACTTTTTCACCACCTCTTTTATTGAAGTGGGTATAGTCTGACATGGCTAAGTGCGGAACTCCATTTGCCCATTTTATAATAGCTCCCTTTCCTCCCATAACCTCATATAAATCAAAAAAAGCGAATCCAGCTTCAACAGCTGCTTTCTTTTGTGCTTCTTTTATATCATAAACATGCGAATAAGAACTCACACTACCTTCATCTTCAAATGCTACATCTCCAACGCCCACAATAACTACAGGTACATTAGGTATCGTTTCTTTTAAAGTTAAAAGTTGCTTATAAAGCATTCGGTAATAAAAATGGTAATTTTTAGCTACAGTAGGAACCATATTAGTGCCATACTGAAGTATGATCATCCCAATATCTAAATGAGATGCCATTGCCTTGAATAGTTCTTTATTTGTTTTATCAAGCCTCGGTGTTGATTGCCCTCGCATCGCAATATTATCAACCGCAATACCACTTAAACTATCTAGTGTCATCCCCAAAAATAATGGGCTATCTGAAGCGTTTAATTTTACAGTAAATCTCTTAGGAGTTTGTTTAAAAGACCAATTAATCTCGGTTATGTCAGATTCTTGTTTGAGCGAATCAGAACTAATTAAAGTATTACCCCAGTAGGCATCTACAAGTAAAGGGCTCTCAATATTTTTAACAAACATACGCGAATGGTAATACTCTTTGGCAGAAGGTAGGGCACTCGGCGCTGTTGACACCTTAATTGATGCCCAACCCGGCGACTTAATAGTATTAACTTTACCAACTAAACCATATTCGTTATTCGGTATTTCACGGGGGTATTTATATACAGCATGCTCTTTCCAATCACCAGTGTTACTAATCCAAACAGAACTGAAGTGCTTGTGTGGGTCATATAATGGGATAAAACCAGGGCCGGTTCCTCCAAAATCTTTCTGAAACGATGCTCGCAAATATCGTGTAATACGATCTCCTTCAATTTGAGAATCACCAAAATGAAGTACTCGAATTACTTTACCGGAAGAATTTGCTGTTAGTATTTTTGAGTAAAAACTTTGAAGAAGCGGCTTAAACTCATCAGAATATTCTAATTGTAAATCTTCCTCGCCTTTGAATTTATGAATTAAGGAACTATCGACTAATTCAGTAGCCTCTATAGTATCTTTTAATACAATTAAAGTATCTAAATTTACACTAGGACTATTCTCAATAATAGTTTCCTCTTTATAAAATAAATTCTTCGTATCCTTAAGAGATACCCATCTCAATTTTTGATTGCCCAATGGGATAACTCCAGAAGGAAACAATACTGAAATGCACAAAAAAACAGCGCATATCAACAAAAAAGTAAAGAATATTTTAGGAGGTTTTATCATTAGTTATAAGAAGTTCAGTTATATCTGAAAATCCAAGATAACAAAATCTAAATATATTAAAGCGCTACATGGCAAATTAACTCTTAGGCCTAATTTTTAGCTTTTGACCAGGACTTAATTTTGACGCATCTGAAATACCATTAAGCTGCATGATATCAGCATTTGAAACACCTGGGTATTTTTTTGCAATGGTCCACAAATTATCCCCTTTTCTAACTGTATAAACTTCGTAATCACCAGAATGCGTTACTGGTGCTTTAACAGAAGATTTAGATGCAATTACAACCGTTTTCCCATCTAGATTTTTCTTCTGGGCATAACTCATCTTATTAATTTGCTGATAATAAGTGACTTTGTTATTAGGAACATATACTGCTAACTTCTGACCAACCTTTATAAGATTTCTACTTATATTATTCCAATATCTTAAATCCGAAGTTCTTACATCATACCAATCTGCAATTAAACCAACAGCATCGCCTGATTTAACCGTATAGTATAACTTAGTTTTATTCTTTGGTGCCGATGGTGCGTAATGATGGTTACTTGGCTCAACAAGCTTGTTTGATGCAAAATACTTTTCTCGCTCAAAAGAGTAGATAAACTCTTCTTTATCAATAAACGAATCAATACTTTTTGTTGGTAATTTTAGTGCATATTTTTTATTTATACTTGGCACAACATCTAAACGATAATGTGGATTGAGCTCTCGTAAAGTTTCAACATTAACATCCATCATAGCCGCTACCTGATTAAAGTGCAATAAATTATTGATCATTATTGTATCAGTTTCTAATACAATATCTGATTTTTGCGGACTGATTAAATGCTCTTCATAATAATTCATAGTATATGCTGCTGCAATAAATGCTGGCACATAACCACGTGTTTCGCGAGGTAATCTATGATAGATTTCCCAAAAATCTCTTTTACCACCTGATCTGCGAATGGCCTTATTTACATTACCCTGACCACAATTATAAGCTGCTATCACCAAATACCAGTCGTTATACATTTCATATAAATCTGATAAATAACTTATAGCTGCCTCTGTACTCTTTATAGGATCACGTCGCTCATCAACGTAAGAGTTAACTTGTAATCCATATTGTTTTCCTGTGGGATACATAAACTGCCATAAACCAGAAGCTCCCACTCTAGAAAATGCTCTTGGATTTAAGGCCGATTCAATTATCGGCAAATATTTCAACTCTAGCGGCAAACCCGCAGCATCAAGTTGAGCTTCAAATATTGGGAAATAGTATTCTGACAAACCAAGCATTATTGATACTTGATTTCTTTTTCGTTTTGTATACAATTCAATGTAAGCTTTTACCTTACTATTGTATGGGAAATTAATTGGAGACTCAATACTCTGTAAGCGATTAATATAAATTGAATCAGGAATATTCTTCAAGGCACGTTCTGCTGCAATTCTAAGCGAATCTGCATGAATAGATTCAATCCCTTTAAAGGCTAAATCATCAAGACTCTCAGTAAAAGCACCTTCTTCAACATCTGTTCCTAAATTAAGCGTATCCTTAAGTGCTATTTCAGTTTGAGCTGAAATACAAATGCATGTGATTGAAATTAATATGGTAGAAAATAATGTCTTCATTACAATGATTTTACTCTGTTGATAAAATTAAACTTGGCAAAAGAGAGTAGTGCTAAAATACAAGCCGAACCTGCAATCCAACATGATTAAACTGCGATCCGATAGGAGTTACGATAGGTTCCCAATGAATGCTAAGGTCGTTGCTAACATCATAGGTTTTAAAATGAGCATCTACACTTGCATCAACAAGGTTAAGAACATATACAAGTACAATACCAACATAACTTAAATCGCGATAACGTTTGTAGTAATTCTTTTTATTTTCAAGAGCTCCTTCGAACCAAACACCTAATTCTGATTGTCCACCTGATTCATTTATAAGATCTTCTTTCTCATAAGGGCGAGGTAAAACATCCAAATAGCTAGTATTATTAGGATCCTGAATTACATAATCGCGATAAGCAGTCTTGTATTTACTGTAATAGGTACTATTAAAATCGATAGCATAAACTAAACCACCAAGTGCTGCATAAACCAAAGGAATCTTCCAATACTTCTTATTATAAGCTTGTCCCAAACCAGGTAGAATAGCAGAATATAAGGTAGCTTTATGAGGAGAGTGTAACTTAATTTCAGGCTCGGGTACAAATACCAAGGTGTCTGTGGCTTCAAAATATGCTGTATCACTCTGCGCCTTTGCATTAATTGCAAAAGAGTTGAGGATTGCTATCAATCCAATTACCCACAGACTACTTTTAATATTGATCAAAATAAAGCTTTTAAATGTATCGGTTTGTTACTTGTTATTTGCTTTATCCAGAATGCCAATGATTTTTTCTAAATCTTCATCCGATGCAAAAGGAATTACAATTTTTCCTTTTCCGTTATCATCACGAGAGAATTTAATATTTGTTTTAAAAACACTTGATATCTGATTACTCAATTGCTGATATTCTTCAGGCAGTTGAGGCTTCGTTGATTTTTTAGGTTCGCTAGGATTATTATATTCACGAACCAACTCCTCCACTTTTCGAACCGAATAATCATTCTTTACAATTTCTTTAAACAGCTTAATTTGTTCTCTAGAATTGTCGATTCCAATAATGGCACGGGCATGTCCCATTCCCAATAATTTATCTCTAAGCCCTAACTGAACTTCGGCAGGGAGTTTTAATAATCGAAGGTAGTTTGTTACTGTCGCCCTCTTTTTACCAACTCGTTCCGACATACTTTCTTGTGTAAGATTACACTCATCTATCAAACGCTGGTAACTGATGGCAACTTCAATCGGATCTAAATCCTCACGCTGAATATTCTCAACCAATGCCATTTCAAGCATTGTATCATCATCAGCAGTTCGAACATAAGTAGGTACTTTATCAAGGCCTACCATTTTTGATGCTCTAAACCTACGTTCTCCGGCAATTAACTGATAAGTATTACCTGATTTACGAACGGTTAAAGGCTGAACAATTCCAATTTCTTTTATAGAAGCGGCTAATTCCTGAAGCTTTTCTTCGTCGAAATGAGAGCGAGGTTGCCAAGGATTGGCTACAATTTTACTCACATCAATCTCATTCATTCCTGAGAGGGGCTTATTTTTTACAACATCATCTGTTCCTTCAATAAGTGCACCTAATCCTCTTCCTAAAGCATTCTTTTTAGCCATTCTGTATATTGTATTCTATTATTTTAAGACCTTATCTTTATTATCGATTTTAGTCATATTATTTTTCTGCAATAACTCACGTGCCAAATTCAAATAATTTTGAGCACCTCTAGAAGTTGCATCGTATTCAACAACTGCTTTTCCATAACTTGGAGCTTCGCTCAGCTTGATGTTGCGAGCAATTAGCGTTTCAAAAACCATATCTTGGAAGTGACGCTGTACTTCTTCAACAACCTGATTCGATAATCGTAAGCGTGAATCATACATTGTTAATAAAAATCCTTCTATTTCTAAATCGGTATTTAAACGACTTTGAATGATTTTTATTGTATTTAAAAGCTTTCCTAAACCCTCAAGTGCAAAGTACTCACACTGTACAGGTATAGCAACAGAATCAGCTGCTGTTAGCGCATTAACCGTAATCAACCCTAGGGATGGAGAACAATCAATAAGAACAAAATCGTAATCGGCTTGTACTTGTGCTAACACATTTTTTAATACATTCTCTCTTTCGGGCTTATTGAGCATCTCAATTTCAGCACCAACAAGATCGATATGAGAAGGTAGCAAATCTAAACCTTCAATATTTGATTTTAATATAGCCGTTTTTGGTTCAATGTCATCTACGATACATTCGTAAATACTTGCATCAATTTCTCTTAAGTCGAAGCCCAAACCAGATGTGGCATTTGCCTGAGGATCGGCATCTACTAAAAGAATTTTATACTCAAGAACCGCCAAACTTGCCGCTAAATTAATAGCAGTTGTAGTTTTCCCGACTCCCCCTTTTTGATTTGCAAGTGCAATGATCTTTCCCATATTCAGTAATTAAATCAATTAAGTATTTTAAAATTACTTAGTTAAGCCAAATCAAGTTGTCTGATTTTTAAAGCTTGTCAAAGTTAAACTTTTAATTAAAATAACGTATACGAAAAACAGTATAAAAGTTACACTGATTATTTATAACCCAACTCTTTTAAAAAGTCTTAATTAGTCAGTAATTTTAACTATGCACTCCTCTAAAAGAAGCTTTTTATTTATCGGAACAACTCCTGATTCTTCACAAACTAAGCCCCCTGCCATATTTGAGACGCGAGCAATCTTATTCAGATCCAACTTTTGTAATAGACATAAAGTGGCAACACTAATTACAGTATCTCCTGCTCCGGAAACATCAGCAATATTTCGTATTTCTGCAGGAACAATATAATTAGCTCCTCCTTTCTTGGAGATAAACACACCATATTCCGATAGGGTTACCATTAAAATATCGATATTCTGATCTTCTTGAAACTTACAGGCAGCCTGCACCAACTCGTCACTAGGTCCTTTTTTAAGATCTAACTTACAACCTTCTGTAAACTCCTTAAAATTAGGCTTAAAGAATGTTATATTCTGATAGTCGATATAATTACGTTTTTTGGGATCAACTAATGTTGGTATACCAAGTTCATTAGCAATTGAAACAATGCGCTTTATTACTCGGGGCGTAATTACGCCTTTATCGTAATCTTCAAATATAATGGCGTCAATAGCATTATTTTCGATGACTGTATGAAATTGCCCAAGAATTTTGGCTTCCGTTACTTCTGGGATTGGACTTGTTATTTCCTCATCTACGCGCAACAAATGTTGCTGTTGACTAATTACTCTAGTTTTAACAGTCGTCATCCTGTTTTCGCACCTTACAATCCCCTCACTGCTCAACTTTTGATTATCAAGTAAGCTAAAGAAATCATGACTTCGTAAATCATCCCCTATAACTGAACACAAAATTGGATTGGCCCCTAAGGCTTGAATATTAAGGGCCACATTAGCAGCTCCTCCTAAGCGATCTTCACGACCAATACCCGACAATATTGGCACTGGTGCTTCTGGCGAAATACGATTAACATCTCCCCATAAATAGGAATCTATCATTACATCCCCAACAATGAGAATATTTTTATTATTAAAGGATTCGAATAAATCGTTGAAGAACTCTTTTGACATTTATATTGAGTTTGACCGTTTAACTTTATTGTACTTTTTAAAAGACGCAGCAAATATAAAACAAATATTAGCAGCTAAAAGCAATCTTTATTTTTGAACCACTACATTGGATCCACGTCTATTTGAATTTGAGCGGCTTTAAATGCTGGATGAGAAAGCGACGCTACTATTGCTTGATTAATTAATTCCTTAACTTTTTTAAGAGATGCACCTTTCTCAATTTTTACCATCACCTTACGTAAATGCCAATTTTGAATTTTGCTGACTGGAGGTTCTTGCGGACCAATGACTCTTGAATCAAATATCGATCGCAAATAATTAGTAAAATAATCTGCGACTTGCTCAGCTAGCCTATTGTTTTTATGTCGTACAGTGAAATAGACGAGTCGATAAAAAGGAGGATATTTAAACAACTCACGCTCTGCCAATTGCTCATTATAATGATTCTTGAAATTATTATTGATAACATCCAAGATGACAGGATTATCAGGATTTGTAGTTTGTAATATTACTTTCCCCTGTTTATTCTTACGCCCTGCACGTCCGCTTACTTGCGACATTAACTGAAACGAACGCTCAAAAGCCCTAAAATCGGGATAGTTAAGCATACTGTCTGCATTCAATATACCTACTATACTGACATTATCGAAATCTAATCCTTTCGATATCATTTGAGTACCTATTAATATATCAACTTCACCACTCTGAAAGCTATTGATTATTTTCTCATGTGCCTTTCGAGTTCTGGCTGTATCTAAATCCATACGCAACACCGAAGCCTCTGGCAACATTAACTTTACATCCTCCTCTATTTTTTCGGTACCAAAACCTTTAGTTTCAAGCTCATGAGATTCACAAGCTTTACAAGTGCGTGGCAAAAAATAACTATGCCCACAGTAGTGGCATATCAACTGATTATTATGCTTATGATAGGTCATACTGACGTCACAATAATCGCATTTGGGCACCCACGCGCACTGATTACACTCAATATAAGGTGAAAAACCTCGTCGGTTTTGAAATAAAATAACCTGTTCGTTTTTAGCTAAGGCACCTTTAACTTCATCAATTAAAATTGGAGAAAAGTTGGTTACCATCCGCTTTTTTCGTCGCTCTTCTCTTACATTAGAAGTAATTATCTCGGGCATCTGAATACCTTCGTAGCGATTAAACAATTCTACAAATCCGAATTTGCCTATCTGCGTATTATAATAGGTCTCGATGGATGGTGTTGCAGTTCCTAACAATACTTTTGCCTTATGCATGGCTGCTAAAACAATTGCGGTATCGCGGGCATGATATCGTGGTGCAGGATCAAATTGCTTATAGGTATTCTCATGCTCCTCATCAATGATAATTAAACCTAACTTATCAAAAGGAAGAAAAATTGAAGAGCGAACTCCTATGATGACCTGATAATTATTCTTTTTCAGAATATCATCCCAAACTTCAACACGCTCAGCATCGCTATATTTAGAGTGATAAACACCCAACTTATTTCCGAACACGGCCTTAAGTCGTTGCGTTATTTGAGTGGTTAAGGCAATCTCTGGTAAGAGGTAGAGTACTTGATTGCCAAGCTTTATTTGTTCCTCAATTAAATGTATGTATATCTCAGTTTTTCCACTTGATGTGACACCATGCAATAAAATAGCATCTTTTTCGCGATATTGAGCTTTAATCTCCGTATAAGCTTTTTCCTGTTCGCTTGTAAGCGGATGTAATTCTTTAATTTGCGTATCGCTTTGATTTAGGCGAGAGATAATCTCGTCCGTCTCTTCAAGGATTCCTTTTTGTACTAGCTGCCTAATTGCTGCCCCGGTAGGATCACATTTCTTTTTGAGCAAATCACGCGTAATTGTTTTTGCAAAATTCTCAGGATGCGCTCCTCCTATCAAGGTAAGCAAAGTCATTAGTACCTCAAGCTGCTTTTTTGCTCTACTCAATTCTGAAAAGGCATTCTGCAACATTTGCTCCTTTTGATACTTTGCTGAAATTCCAATGATCTTTTGTGTACGAGGCTTAAAACCATCTTTCAGTTTCTCACTCACAAATAAAGCTTCCTTATCGAGTAATCGCTTTACAGTGGGTAGTGCATTTTTAATTTCCGATAGGTTATTAAGCTCTTGTATGGAGGCTACCTTCTTTTCTTGAAGAATATCTAAAATCTGGGATTCTTTCTGAGTTAAAGCCTCATCTTTCTCCCAATCTGTATTATAATGAATCTTTGTTTCGCTCTCTAACTTTAAACCCGCAGGTAATGCAGCTTTATAAACCTCACCTAGGGTACACATATAATAATCGGCAATCCATTGCCAAAAATTAAGTTGGGTTATTGTAACTACCGGTGTTTCGTCGAGTACTGTACCAATTTCCTTAACCTCATAATCTTGCGGCTCATTATCATGTAATTGATATACTACCCCCGAATAGAATTTCTTTTTTCCAAAGGGTACAATTACTCGCATTCCTACCTCTAGATTCTCTGCTATATCCCAAGGTACAGCATAAGTAAATAGCCGTGGAAGCGGAACTGGTAAAATTATATCAGCAAATATCTTATACATTTATGAAAAATGAAATTTTATTGAATTGACGAAAGTATTAAGAATTTGTGGTTTTCTCAGATTTACAAATAAAAAAAGCCCAACTGTTATAGTTGAGCTCGTATTACAATTAATTTGTTTATACTGTAACCCAACTATTTATTTCCGATGATTTAAATATCGCATCAATAACTGCTGCATTATTAATTGAATCTTGAGCAGATATTGGAAGATCTTGATTCTTAATAATTGCCTCGGCAAATGCTTCAAACATCAAGCCATATTGATCGCTTACTTCAAATGTAAGCTTTCTACTGCCTTGAGCAGTGTGCACCCACACTTCACTCTCAGTATCAACATAAGTATTAAACGGAATAGGTATAGATATTCGCCCTGCTGCGCCTACAATTTCAACATTCTGGTTTGCTTCGGATAATGTTGATACATTAAAAGTTACATTAGCACCTTCAAAATCCATTAGAGCCGATGATAATATATCTGTTTTTGTTTCCTCGTTTCTATTCAATAAAGAAACTACCCTTTTGGGTTCACTCCCTAATAAAAAGCGAGGTACAGAAACGGCATAACAGCCAATATCATACATCCCTCCTCCACCAAATTCTTTAATATTTCTAATATTAGCTTTACTCGGATTGTTATACGAAAATGCGACATTAATATACTGAATGGCTCCAATTTGGTTGGTATCAACAATGTTTTTAACATGTAGCCATAATGGATGAAATTTATACATAAAAGCCTCCATCAACAAAACATTTTTTTGCTTTGTGTAAGTAAATACATCTAATGCTTCTTCTCTATTAAGAGAAATGGGTTTCTCGCACAATATGGGCTTATTTGCATCGGCACATTTTTTAATCCACTCACTATGCAGATGATTGGGAAGTGGTATATAAATGACATCAACATATTCGTCACTAAGTAAATCCTCATAGTTACCATAGCTGACAGGAATCCCAAATTTACTAGAAACCTTTTTTGCTTTTTCTTCAGATCTTGAGGCTATAGCGTATAACTCACAATTATTCGTATTTTTTAGAGGTAGTATAATTCGTTTAATTAAATGGTTTGATGCCCCTAATACCCCTATTTTAAGTTTATCCATAATTGAATCTATTGAACTGTATAGTTATATAAATAATTATTTTCTCCTCCAACAATTAAATTAAAGTTAGATTTCTTTTTAGTGAGAAACCCAATACTAAAACGAGAAGAACCTTTTAAAGGGAAGTTTTTATAAAACGACCCATCCTTATTGATAAGGTAAATCTTTTTATTTTCTTCATCATAAACACCAATTTTATAATCAGTAGACGAGAATTGATAAATATCTGCATGCAACGCTAAAGTCCCCTTAATATCAATTGATGCCATTTCTTTAAACTTATTATTATAAATCATCACTTTATTCTGTGTGACTAAAATATACGATGTTTCACTACCTTTACTAACCATAGTAAAGTAATGCGAAAGCTCTGTATTAAGAAGGTTTTTAGTTGTAACATTACCATCTTTCAAATCAATAAATCGGATATTTGCATAAGAATCAGTGGTAACTAGTTTATTGTTTACACAGAAAACTGAACTTAATTTATTTCGTGAAAAATCGTCCTTGATGGTGAGCCTAGTTTCTCCTCTACGATTCAAAACATAATTTCTATTCTCATCGGCATAAATAATATAGTCGTTTCCATTATTTCGAATGTGCTGAATTTCTTGACTGACTATATGCTCTGATTTGGAGGCTTTCCAACCCGTAATTATGCTCCCCTTTTTATCATACACTTGAGTTTTATGATCTGCTGTTGCAATAAAAATCCGATAATTTTTATTTTTATCATAGTCAAACAAGGCTAAGCCATTGGTAGCTTTATTTGAAAGATTAATGGGATAACGCTCAACATTATTGCCATTTCTATCTAACAAATAAATACGATCCTCTGTATTAAATAAATATTGAAGTTTATTATTCTTATAGAAATCAATTTGATAAATATCACTGAGTATTGGCTTGTTGAGTTTTTTCTCCCACAAAATTCTACCATCTGGAGTTATAAGATAAACTTTATTACTCAAATCCTGAATTAATATTTCTTTTTCCTTTGTATAATGATTTAGTACAATACTTGGCTTAAGGTGCACAGAGCTATCAAGTTTACTTTGCCATATTGTTTGCGGTTCCTGGCTACGCGAAGGGTTATGTTGTATGCAAATATTAGAATACAGCATATTATTGTTAGTTGCCAATTGAATTCCTAAGCCATAAAAGTTATTAAGAGCTTCTTTCTGCTCTGCGTTAGGATTTAATAAAGTACACTTTGGTTTAGGGTTAAAATGCTTGGCTACATTCGCTAGATTACAATAAAAATAAACATTCTGCTTTGAAGCAAAATTTTCTGAGAAGATTTTATTATAACTATTATAATGGATAGTTTTACCTAGAATATTAGCATATAGAATCTGCTTAAGCGATTCTTTAGTATTTGCGAAAAATATATGATTATTATAAAATGAGAAATATTTGCTTGGAGTATAAGGCAGTAAATGTTTGAAGATATTCGTAAAATCGTTTTCGCGATCGTTTTTATAAATAGCGATCTTTGTTTGTTTATCTAACTGGTAAAAACTTGTCTCCTTTAATGGCTTGTTAAACAGCTTAGATAAACTACTTTTTGCTCTGTTCTCACTTTTGGTTTTCAACACTAAAAAACTGCCTTCTTTAGGGCTTAAACTATTTATATTCGCATCAACTAATGCAAATTCGCTATCCATTAATTCAAAAATTAAATCTTCAGAATTGCCATTCGAAAACCCTTTTTTATAATCCGATTGAAGATTATTATTTTTAAGGTACGTATTAAGATTATTCTTAAGCTTTGTAGATTTATTATAAGTATAAGCAAGGATAAGACCTGAATTAGCCGGAATTACTTTTGAAATCTTAGAATATTGTGGACTACAATCTTTAAATATCTGATTTAATTTATTCTGATTCTCGTTAGAACTAATAAAACCATTCAATAACAACTTATCATCCTTAATATTTACATCAAACTCAGCCCAAGATCCAAAAAACTTCAACCCTTTAAGTTCAGGATAATAAGATCTATCAAACAATGGTAATAGAGCATCTGGTATTCTATCAAAGTTAACAAACAGATTTGCATCATCCGATTGCCCCATTGTTTTTAATACCAAATTAAAAGAAGTATCATCTAACAAGGAGATTGCAGATTGAACCTGTCGTATCGATTTTTCTACTAAAAGACTTGACTTACTTACTATTAAAATACCCGAGGTGAAAGAAACATAGTAATTATCTGATTGCGGTAATACTATCTCATATATATCATTAGCATTATACCTTCTCTTGTCAACATGAAATCCATTGGGTAAAGATCCTCTAAGGTAATCTTTGATACTACTTTCTTCAGCTTTATTTTTTAAGCGATATAAGTATAAAGCATCAATTGATCTATCGCCACTCGTGTGTAAAGAAACACTCAAATTATTTGATAAAATTTGATTAAGAGGGGTCTCTACTACATTATCAATGAGTACATCAGAATGTTTGACAAAATCATTAAACCAATTAAAACTTTCAAGTTCTTTTTTGTAATTAGTTTTATTTAGAATTGTTTTATAGGTCCCCTTTAAGTTATTAATACGCATAATACAAAACGCATTATCTGGAACAGCCTTTATTATATTATTATTACTATAATTTTTTAAACTTGAGAAATAAATGTAACAAAAAACGAGGCTTAGAAATAGTACAACAGATAGTATAATTAGCGTTACCTTTTTAAGCATTATTCTCTAAATCTAAAATTAATTTATAATCATTATTTTTGTGGATACAGTTTCAGATCCATCTTTATTTGTAGCGTATACAATATACACTCCTGACTTTACTTTATCATTGTAAATATTACGCCCATTCCAAACCAAACGCCCTCCAAGTGAGATACCTTGATAAACTAATTTACCGCTGACATCTGTAATACGCACAGTTGAGTCGTCAACTAAATTTGCAATAGTAATCACACCCTCATACCCAGGCTGAACAGGATTTGGAAATGCATAGACTTCATTATACGACTCTTTACCATTTACTGCTTCATTCATATAAGAAACTATCCCATTATCTGTCCCAAAATATACCATCCCATTACTTGGGTCAATCGCAATTGTAGTTATAAAATTTGAAAGTAAAGGAGAATTATCTTTATTAAAGTGATGAATCGTTTTAATGCCATCTGGTGAAACACAGTAGACACCATCAGTTTCTGTCCCGATCCACTTTCTATTTGCACCATCAACAACAATAGATGAAATGGATACATTATCCAATAAGTAATCTGCTAGATCACTACCATCATCTCTCGATATTTTGATTCGAGATGAAACAGGCTTTTCTTCTTCAAATATTCTATCTGGTCTATAATAAACCAAAACTCCAGAATTCGTACCTATCCAAATGTAACCATCCTTATCTTCACAGAGTGCATTTGGAATTACATCAATAACTGCTCCATTCTCATCCCAGAATTTTAAATATTCACAACGGCTATCTTCAGATCCTTGAATGGGACCTTTTACAGTATCATCAGTGCCATCATCTATGGTTTGATTAAAATTAAATACATACATACCTGGATTCACATATTTTCCGACACTCCAAAGAAATTTATGAGTTGAATAAAGCATTGAATGATATCTTGGTCTGTGTATACCATTCTCATCAAAGTTATAGTATTTATACTTAAACCAATCAGAGTCTTTAGTTTTAATAAGTATCGGGTTTGAAGTTTCATAATCTACATCACCTCCTTGATTATTAATATAAAGATTTCCTTCTTTATCAGTAGTTAACCCATTCACTAAGTTCCATACATATACTTTTTCAATAAGGCTATTCTCATTCGTAAAATGATTTACTATTTTAGTATCAACAAATTCAACTACCCCATATCTACTAGCAACATAAGCCCTATTTTTATTGCGTGAATCTATAGCAATATCACAGAAATTACTAAGACTTGCTAAATACGGATCGGTATATTTATTAACTCGTGTCCATGTGTTTTGTTGATAAATAGAAAGTTCTGCTGGGTAACTTCTAGGCGACCATGAGAATTCATGTCGAATACCAGGAACAGCATATACAACACCCTCTGAAGCGGCAATCTTATAGGTTCTGTTTGTTGAAGGACCATTAGGCAAATATTGAATATCGTAAGGTGCTTGCTTTTCGACCAAACCTAAAACTTCATCTCCAAGCCAAGTCTTATTATCCTCTTCTATTACCGAAGTAAAATTGGGAGTACAATTTATATCTTCTAAGTTATAAAAGGTGAATTTACGTTGAAGTTCAAGACTATTATTCAAGACCTGAATACTATCCTTAAATATTGAATATATCAATTTCTCTGCCTGCTGATATTTTACAAAAGAAGACTTAATAACACGCGAACTCCACTTGTCTCCAATATTATTTTCTTCATATAATTTATTATTTGATTTTCTGACAGCTAAAATTCCTGAACCATGAGGTATAATATCGAGAAACTCATTGGCTGGATAAACATTCTTCCAAGTTTCATAAAATGCAAGTGCATTGCTCGCTATAGGAGCTCCTAATATACCGATCTCAGTTGCTGCATAAATAGAATCATTTTGCGTACAAATCTGATTTATATTTATCTCCGCTGCATTATCCCCAATATAATAAGTATCTCTAATCTCATGATTTTTATAATCAACTACCAATATTCCAAAATCTGTAGAACAGAAAGCTTGATTATTTACTATCGTAATATTATTAATAACTTTCGAAACGGATAATTGCTTTAACTTAAGGTCGGGAATATTAATACAATTATCACCCTCAATTATATCTATATTCCCATTTTCATAACCAATCATAATGCTCTTCTGATCTGGAAGAATTATTGCTGCTGATATATCCACATCACTTAACCTGTTAAGCTTTGTGTATTTCGTCATTGTTTCTTCTTCAGAATCGATAACAAAATATCCATTTCTTGCAAAGGCAAATACTTTATTCCCAGATTTCTGTACCTGAAAAACATCATTCACGGCTATATGCTCTTGCCAAGTTCCAATAGGAACTTGAGCAAAAATAACCGAATATGAAAGTGATAGTATAATTAATAGTACCTTGTTCATTATTTATAATTGATTTAAAAAATCTATCAATTTATTAACCGCCAATGCTCTATGACTTATTGTATTTTTTACCTCAAAATCCAATTCAGCAAATGTCTTTGTATAACCATCAGGAATAAAGATTGGATCATACCCAAATCCTTTACTTCCAATGGGTGAATCTGATATAACACCATTCACAATTCCTTCAAACAAAAATTCTTCGTTATTTATAATTAATGATATTACCGTCTTAAATCTGGCTTTTCTATCCTTAACTCCTTTTAAATTATTAAGAAGCAATTTCATATTCGCATTGGCATCTTTGGCCTCCCCGGCATACCTGGCACTATAAACCCCTGGTTCTCCATTCAAGTATTCTACTTCGAGACCTGTATCATCTGCAAAACAATTTATTTTATACTTGTTAGCAACAAACGAGGATTTTTGAGTAGCATTAGCTTCAATAGTATTGCCTGTTTCTGGAATCTCGTCAAAACAACCAATCTCGTTCAATCCCTTTAAAGAAATTGAATCCTTCAGTAGCTCTTTTACCTCTGATAATTTATTCGTGTTATGAGTTGCAAATACAAGGTTCATATTTTATTTAATATTTGTTATAAAACAAAAAACAACGACAGTTAGGCGTTGTTTTTTATACTATGAATAATTTATTTAGAAACCGCCATAACCATATTTCATCAGATCAGTTCTTGGATTCACTACCATTGCAGGTATTTTATGCTCATTAGCGATAATTTGCTGCTCTGCAGTTCCAAGCACATAATCATGAAAGGCAATATCTCTAGTTGTCATCGTCATAATTACATTAGCCTCTATTTGTTTTGCAAATGCAATTGTTTCTTGGGCCAAAGATTCTTTTCCTGTTGAAATAGACAATTCATAATTAATATTCCTCTCTGAAAGAAAATTCTTACAAAATGCTAAATTGGCTTTTGTTCTTGAGTCAACCTCGCCTCCTTTACTTGAAATTCCGAATAGATAAATTTTGGTATGATAAAATTTACTTAAGAAATCTACCCAGATTAGTTTCTCTTTATTCTCAGTTTTGAAATTAACTGGGAAAACTACTTTACGAACCTCATTAGGAGCAGGAGGGTCTTGAACCACTAAAAATGGTATTTTTGAACCCACAATAACTTTCAGCGCCCAACTTCCAGTCAACTTTTGCATCCCCTTAATTCCATGAGTTCCCATAACAAGCATAATGGCACCTATCTCATCGGCAACATCATTTATTGTTTTAAAAATAGTACCCTCTCTCACTATTCCTTTAAACGTAGTTTTAGGATTGATGGTTTTAAGTTTTTGTATTTCATCCTCTAACGCTACAGTTGCTTCATCTATACCCACGTCCTTTTTTACTATATGCAGCAAGGCTATAGTAGCATTTTGCTTTAATGATAATATCTTAGCATGTTCTATTGCATTGAATGCTATAGGCGTAAAGTCGAATGGTACAACAATGATTTTTTCAGAATTCTCCATATGTGTGCTTATTAAATAAACTTGGTTTATTTTGCGAATAAATATACTACTTTTGATATAAATACAACTACATAATTATAAAATCTAATAATCTTGAAAATTAAATCTCTACATATAAATCTCTATTTGTGGTTGTTCATTTCTCTACTAATATCGGAACTATCTCTTCTTTCGCAGAATAAACAAATTCTGATCGATAACATAACGGTTAACTTAGATACAATATTGTTAGATGAAGATTCAATTATTTATATTAATAAAAATGATTTATTAACCTTTGATCTTGGATCTAAAAATTCACAACCTACACTTAAGATATTCTACCTAAAAGGGATGCAATCTAACTGGTCAGATTCAACCTATCAAAATTCGGTTTCATACAGTAACTTAAATCCTTCAGAGTATACATTCTTCGTAAAAACTAATCAATTAGCTGAAAAAGTTAATATTAAGGTTAGAAGCCATTATTGGCTTTGGTTTTTATTGGCATTGATTTTACTAATAGCCCTTATTTTTGTAGTTAGAGGATCACTCAGAAAACATATAAATAACCGGATTGATATTTATAAAAAAGCTCTTGGTGTAAACTTCTTTAAAACCGACCAATCTAGAGTTGATAATATTCTTACGAAACAACAATCATCTAAAAGAAAATATAACAAGGTAACTGTTTTATTCGCCGACATACAAGGGTTTACAAAAATAGTAGAGCATTTAAACCCAGAAACACTTATTGATGAATTAGATCGGTTTTTCATACGCTTCGATGAGGTTGTTGAAAAGTATCGTATTGAAAAAATTAAGACTATTGGAGATGCCTATATGTGTGCAGGAGGAATACCTGATAAAAATAGCACTAACCCTATAGAGGTTATTCTTGCAGCTTTAGAAATGCAAAAATTTATGAAACAAGCAAATATCGACGACAAAAAGGAAGTTGGAGATTTTTGGGAAGTAAGAATTGGCGTCCACACAGGGCCTGTTATTTCAGGAACTATAGGGAGAAAGAAACTATCATTCGACATTTGGGGCGATAGTGTAAATATTGCTAGCCGGATGGAATCTTCTGGGATTGCTGGGAAGATTAATATTTCAGGAGTAACATATGAACTGGTAAAAGATTTCTTCGATTGTGAATATAGGGGGAAAATGCCTATTAAATACAAAGGTGAAACCGATATGTATTTTGTTACTCGAATTAAAAAAGAACTCTCGATTGATGGTTTAGGAATTATTCCCAACAGTAAATTTATTACTAAAATAAAATGGATACAATATATTGATATCGAAGAAAATATTTTAGACCTTTTAGAAAACAAATTATCCAAAAACCTACATTACCATAGTGTATTTCATACAATTGACGTATGCACACAGGTAGAAATTATAGGAAGAGCCGAAGGCCTTTCAATGGATGAATTACTAATAGTAAAGATTGCTGCACTTTTTCATGATGTTGGCTTTATTAATGTAATAGATAATCATGAAGAAGAAAGTGTAAAAATCGCTCAAGAGATTCTTCCTAATTTTAGGTACTCTGTTGAGGAGGTTGAGCAAATCTGTAATCTAATAATGGTAACGAAACAAAATACGACACCTACAACCTTATGTGAGAAAGTACTAAAAGATGCGGACCTGGATTATTTAGGCAGAGCTGATTTTATTCCAATCTCTGATCGCTTATGGAAGGAAATATGTGTTTGCCATACTAAAATGTCATTAAATGAATGGCATGAATACCAACTAGAGTTCTTAAAAACTCATAGATATTATACCAAAACTGCACAAGACCTTAGACAGGTTAAAAAAGAAAAACAAATTAAGAAATTAGTGGATTTAATAACAGACAAAAATAATTAGTTCAATATTTTAACTAAAAATAGCACTTTAAATACCCCAAAAATTTAAATTTTTATTTTCTTTGGTGGGCAATTATTATAGCATGTGGTTTAAAAAGAAAAAATTAAATAATAGTATGGCAAAATCAAATGAAACCGATAATAAGCTACCCAATATGATTGGTTCTGGAACCAAAATTATTGGAAATGTAGAAACCAACGGTGATATTAGGATTGATGGAGAGATTGAAGGGAATATCATATCTAAGGGAAAGGTAGTTATTGGTTCCAAAGGAAAAATTATTGGGGAGGTACAGTGTGTAAACGCTGAATTATCAGGTCTTATTCAAGGTGTGATTAAAGTGTCTGAATTACTATCTCTTAAAAATGCATCTAAGCTACTAGGAGACATTTTTACGGCTAAATTGTCAATAGAGCCAGGGGCTACATTTACAGGATCGTGTAAAATGGGAGATGTAAATCAACCTAAAACTGAAATAAAAGAAAAAGGTTAATTCAAATTAACCTCAATGAAGTTATCAACCATAAGGATTATATTACTTAGTTTAATAGTATTAGGAAATTATCTATTAGCACAGTTATTTTTACCAAATCTAAAAATAGAAATACTATATATAAACTTATATATGGCTCTAGTTTTTGGGGGTATTTTATACACTTTTAGTCTTGCAATTAAAAAGGTAAAAGATAAAACGTTAATCATTTCAATAATACTTACTTCGGTAAGATTTACAATGGCCTTAATTTATCTTTTACCAATTATTTTAAGTAATAATCCATATAAGATTCAACTTTCTCTCGTATTTATGGTTAATTATTTATTCTACCTTGGCGTTGGCTTTACTGTCGATAACAAGTAAGGATCTTAAAAAATACAACAACAGTCATTACTAATGAAAAAAGTTTTTAGTTTACTCCTCGTAATATTGGTTTCTATACCTCTTTTTGCTTCTGAAAAAAGCTCAAAAGACGAAGAGTTTGACCCTACAGATCTCATTATGCATCATATTTCAGATGCACACTCTTGGCATGTTGTATCTTGGGGTGAGGGAGAAAACGAAAAACACATCGAAATTCCTCTTCCTATATTGCTTTATAGCGAAGGGAAAATACATACCTTCTTATTTTCAAAGTTTGATAAAAAAACTCATATCGCGCAAAGCAAAGGACAGTATTTCATATACGACCACGGAACTATTTACCAAACCAATAAAGAAGGAGTTGTAACAAAAGATAGTCACGGCCATATCGTCAATGAAAAACCTTTTGACTTTTCATTAACAAAAAATGTATGGTCGATGTGGTTATCACTAATAATTATTTTAGCAATTTTCATAACAATTGCTAAAATGTATTCCGATAAACCAAGTAGACCCAAAGGGATACAATCATTTTTTGAGCCAATCATTATTTTTGTAAAAAATGACATTGCAGAAGAGCAAATAGGAAGCCATAAGGCGCATAAGTTTGTACCGTACTTACTAACAGTGTTTTTCTTTATATGGATTAACAACTTAATTGGTTTAGTACCCTTCTTTCCTGGAGGCAGCAACTTTACTGGGAATATTTCAGTTACAATGGTGTTGGCAATTATGACTTTCATAGTCACAAATATTAATGGATCAAAAAGCTATTGGAAACATACATTAACAGCCCCGGGAGTTCCGGCTTTTGTTAAGGTGTTATTAGTGCCCGTAGAAATAATAGGATTATTTACAAAGCCATTTGCATTAACAATTCGTTTATTAGCAAACATTACCGCAGGACATATTATTATACTAAGTTTAGTATGTTTAATATTTATTCTAAATACAGTAATAATATCTCCTGTATCTGTATTATTATCAATGGTAATGTTTATGCTAGAGCTTTTAGTGGCTTTATTACAAGCTTATATATTTACATTACTCTCAGCCATGTTTATAGGTATGGCTGTTGCAGATGAAGAACATTAAGAATTAAAATAAATATAAAATAAAAATTGAGATTATGGATTCAGTAGTTATTACATCTTTAGGTTTAGGTTTAATCGTTATTGGTGCGGCTTTAGGTATTGGAAAATTAGCCAATGGTGCTATGGAAGCAATGGCTCGCCAACCAGAGATTAGTTCTAAAATTCAAACTGCTATGATTGTAGCTGCGGCTCTTATTGAAGGCGTTGCCTTATTTGCCGTTGTTGTTGCTTTATTAAAAGGATAATTATTCCCATTTGTATGGGTTAAATTTAAGACTATGGACTTTTTATTAACTCCAAATCCTGGTTTAGTCATCTGGACTACCATTTCGTTTGTTGGATTATTCTTAGCACTAAAAAAATATGCTTGGGGACCAATCCTACAAGCCCTAAAAGTGCGAGAAGATACCATTGAATATTCTTTACAAGCAGCAGAAAAAGCTAAGGCTGATGTTGAAGAAATGGTAGCAACCCGTCAAAAAATGATGGATGAGGCTAAAAAGGAAAGAGATGAGCTCTTAAAAGATACTCGTGCTTTAAAAGATAGCATTCTTGCTGAGGCAAAAGAAAGCGCTCAGGAGGAAACGCAAAAATTGTTAAATGTTGCCCGTAAACAAATCGAAACAGATAAGCTAACGGCCATTAATCAATTAAAGAACCAAGTAGCTGACATGTCAATTCAAATTGCCAGTATTCTTATCGATAAAGAAATTGATACAGATGAAAAACAAAAGGAATTAATCAACAAGCACTTGGACAAAGCGAATTTCAACTAATTAAGCGAATAAAATTTCATGGATTATAGTTTAATATCTGTTCGTTACGCAAAAGCCTTATATTTATTAAGCATAGATAAAAACATCTCTGAAAAGGTGAATGAAGATATGCAATTGATAAAAGAGCAATATGGCAATAGCAACAAACTAAGCGAATTTCTCAATAGTGCTGTAATACCGAAAAATAAGAAAAAGAAATTATTTCAAGATGTTTTCGGGGAGCATGTGAATGAAGTTACCATGAAGTTTTTAACTATGCTAGTTGATAACAATCGAGAAGGAATGCTTCAATACATTACTTTGGATTTCATTGCAATGTATAAAAAGGAACAACAGATAAAAACAGTTACGCTTTATACAGCCATTCAGCTCGATAAAGAATACATTACTGATATTCAGTCCTTTTTAGCAAAAGAGCTTAAATCTATTGTTGAATTAGAAGTTGTTGTAAGAGAACATTTAATTGGAGGATTTATGCTTATGCTTGATGGAAAATTAATTGATACTACAATTTCATCAAAGCTAAAACAAATTAAAAAACAACTATTAAGTTAGTTACTACTGGTTAAAGATTAATACCAATGGAAAAAATAAAGCCAGCCGAGATATCGGAATTATTAAAAAAACAGATAGAAGGTTTTACTTCTAATACTGATCTTGAAGAGGTTGGTACTGTGCTGCAGGTAGGTGATGGAATTGCCCGTGTTTACGGCTTGCAAAATGTACGTGCTAACGAACTTGTTGAGTTTGAAAGTTGCAATGGTATTGTTTTAAACCTTGAGCAAGATAATGTCGGGGTTGTTCTTTTAGGATCTTCTACTGGGATTAAAGAAGGCGATATTGTAAAACGTACCAATAGAATTGCTTCGGTAAAAGTTGGCGATGGTATGCTCGGACGTGTTGTAGACACTAATGGTTATCCTATCGATGGACGAGGTGCCATTGAAGGTGAAGTTTATGAATTTCCCCTTGAACGTAAAGCGCCTGGTGTTTTATACCGTCAACCGGTAAAAGAACCTTTACAAACAGGTTTAAAGGCTATTGATTCAATGATTCCAATCGGCCGTGGTCAGCGTGAGTTGATTATTGGCGACCGTCAAACTGGTAAAACAGCCATTGCCATTGATACCATCATTAATCAAAAAGAATTCTACGATCAAGGCAATCCAGTATACTGTATTTATGTTGCTGTGGGGCAAAAAGGATCAACTGTAGCCGGAATTGTAAATACATTAGAAAAGTATGGCGCAATGCCTTACACTACAGTAGTTTCTGCAACCGCTGCCGATCCTGCTGCAATGCAATTTTATGCACCCTTTACAGGTACTGCTATTGGAGAGTATTTTAGAGACACAGGCCGTTCTGCCTTAATTATTTATGATGATTTATCGAAGCAAGCGGTTTCATATCGTGAGGTTTCGTTACTACTTCGTCGTCCTCCTGGTCGCGAAGCTTATCCTGGGGATGTATTTTATTTGCATTCACGTTTATTAGAACGCTCTGCAAAAATAATTGAGTCAGATGAGATTGCATCAAAAATGAATGATCTACCTGATTCGATTAAAGGAAAAGTAAAAGGCGGCGGTTCATTAACTGCACTTCCAATTATTGAAACACAAGCTGGTGATGTATCTGCCTATATCCCAACCAATGTAATTTCCATTACTGATGGTCAAATTTTCCTTGAAGGCAACTTATTTAATGCCGGAGTACGACCAGCCATTAATGTAGGTATTTCCGTTTCTCGTGTAGGTGGTAGTGCCCAAACTAAAGCGATGAAGAAAGTATCTGGTACACTAAAACTTGATCAAGCTCAATATCGCGAACTTGAAGCTTTCTCAAAATTTGGTTCTGATCTTGATCCCGCTACAAAGGCGATTTTAGATAAGGGTCGTAAAAATGTTGAGCTATTAAAACAACCTCAATATTCACCTGCTAAAGTGGCACATCAAGTCGCTTTAATCTATTGTGGTACGCAAGGCTTAATGTCTGATGTAGCATTAGAAAAGGTTAAAGAGTTTGAAACTAACTTTATCGATGAATTAGAGATGCGTCACGCAGATGCAGTTTCAAACCTATCTAAAGGAGTGATAACAGATGCTGAAATGGAAGTAATAACAAGTGTGGCTAAAGATGTTGCCCGACGTTATAAATCAGATGAATAAAATATAGATGGCTAGTTTAAAAGACATACGAACCAGAATTGATTCGGTAAAAACAACACGTCAGGTAACCAGTGCCATGAAAATGGTATCTGCTGCCAAGCTTAAAAAAGCACAAGACGATATTGTTAAGATTAGACCTTACGCCGAAAAACTAAATGATATTATTTATGATATTATAAGTTCTTTGGAGGAAGGTCATCAATTAAAACTTACTGAAGAACGGGACTTAGAAAAGGTATTAATCGTAATGATTACATCTAATCGTGGTTTGTGTGGTGCTTTTAATTCTAACGTTAGTAAAGAAGTTAACAAACTATTAAACACTGATTTTAGCGATCTACATCAACAATCAAAAGTTGATGTTATGTCGATTGGGAAACAAGGTGAAAAGCTTTTAAAAACAGCAGGAACACTCTGTGCAATTTCAAACAATGCAGTTTATAGCGATATAGCATTCCATAATGTGGAACTAATTTCTGATCAAATCATTCTCGACTTCTTAAATAAAAAATACGATAAAGTAATTCTTGTTTATAACGAGTTTGTAAATGCAGCGGTACAGAATGTGAGTGCAAAGCAATTCCTGCCAATAGAACTGCCTAAGATTGATGTAAATCAAACATCTGATTATATTTACGAGCCAAGCATGAGTGCCGTTCTTGAAGATATAGTTCCTAAGTCATTAAAAACAATGTTTTTCAGTTCCATACTTGAATCTATTGCTTCAGAACATGGTGCCCGAATGACATCTATGCACAAGGCAACAGATAATGCAAGTGAATTAATTAGCGATTTAGAATTAAGTTACAACAAAGCACGTCAAGGAGCAATTACAAACGAAATATTAGAAATTGTTGGCGGTGCAGAGGCTTTATCTCAATAAGAAATTTTAAACTTATTATATAAAGCATCAATTACTATTTGTAATTGGTGCTTTTTTATTTAATGATATTTCTACAAATAAGATATGAAATGAATTGCTTCTAACAATCTTATACTAATATGGCCTTTGTGCCTAATATTTTGCTATTTTTGCACGCTAATTGTTAATGATTGATAAATGTCATGGTTTAAGGGGTTTGTTTCGCTTAATGCGTAAACCTTTTATTGTACAATTAGTTTAATTGGCAAATACTAGATTGAATGAGTAGAACAGAGCAACTATATAAGGCGATTGAAGAGCGTATTCTGATTTTAGATGGCGCAATGGGTAGTTTAATTCAAACCTATAAGCTTGAAGAAGAAGATTACCGCGGTGAACGTTTCAAGGACTTTCATAAACTAGTGAAAGGTAATAACGACTTACTATCTCTAACACAACCACATGTTATTAAAGAGATTCATGCCAAATATTTAGAGGCTGGTTCAGATATTATTGAAACCAATACTTTTAATTCGACTTCTATTTCGCAGGCTGATTACGATATGCAAAATGCGGTTCGTGATATTAACCTTGCTGCGGCTACTTTGGCTCGTGAAATTGCCGATGAGTTTACGGCTAATAACCCTGATAAACCTCGTTTTGTTTGCGGTTCTATTGGTCCGCTAAATATTGCACTTTCGCTTTCGCCCGATGTTAATAATCCGGGTTACAGAGCTGCAACTTTCGATGAAGTTAAAGATTCATATAAGGAGCAAATTCATGCTTTAATAGATGGCGGTTCTGATCTATTGATGATTGAAACCGTTTTTGATACCTTAAACGCAAAAGCTTGTTTATTTGCCATAGATGAGGTTTTTGAAGAAAAGGGAGTGAAGTTACCTATTATGGTTTCGGGTACAATTACCGATGCCAGCGGGCGTACTTTATCCGGACAAACCTTACAAGCTTTCTTAGATTCTATTTCGCACATGGATATCTTAAGCGTTGGCTTAAACTGTTCATTAGGGGCAGCTGAGTTAGAACCTTACATTACGGAATTAGCTAAAAGTTCACCATTCTATGTCAGCGCACATCCCAATGCAGGATTACCAAATCAGTTTGGGGAATATGACCAAACGCCCGATGAAATGTCGGATTTGATTGCTACTTGGTTAGACAAACGTAGAATAAATATATTAGGTGGTTGTTGCGGAACAACACCAGAGCATATTGCTGCATTGGCAAACACAGCTACAAAATTTGAGGTACATCCCAAACAAAAGCCTTCAGACATTACGCACTTAAGTGGATTGGAATCGCTACAAATGCGTGCCGATACCAACTTTGTGAATATAGGTGAGCGTTGTAACGTAGCCGGTTCTCGTAAGTTCTTGCGTTTAATTAAGGAGAAGAAATACGAAGAGGCTGTATCTATTGCGCGTCATCAGGTTGAAAACGGAGCACAGATTGTGGATGTAAACATGGATGATGCCATGTTAGAGGCCAAAGAAGAAATGGTGACCTTTTTAAATATGCTGATGGCTGAGCCTGATGTATCCAAGGTTCCTGTCATGGTCGATTCTTCGAAGTTCGAAGTAATAGAAGCCGGCTTAAAATGTTTACAAGGTAAATCGGTTGTAAATTCTATATCACTTAAGGAAGGCGAAGAGAAATTTAAACACGAAGCATCTATTATTAAAAAATATGGTGCTGCGGTTGTGGTTATGGCATTTGACGAGAAAGGTCAAGCCGATACCTACGAGCGCAGAATAGAAATATGCGGAAGAGCTTATAAGATATTAACAGAAGAATTGAACTTTCCGCCACAAGATATTATTTTCGATCCCAATGTATTGGCTATTGCCACGGGTATTGAAGAGCATAATAATTATGCCGTTGATTTTATTGAAACGGTAAAATGGATTAAAGCTAATTTGCCACATGCACATATTAGTGGTGGTATCAGTAATTTATCGTTTTCGTTCCGCGGAAACAATGTGGTGCGTGAGGCAATCCATTCAGTATTCTTATATCATGCCATTAAAGAAGGTTTAGATATGGGTATTGTGAACCCAGCTATGCTTCAGGTTTATGATGATATTGATAAGGAATTATTGGGCTATGTTGATGATGTAGTATTCAACCGCAGAGCTGATGCAACGGATCGTTTGGTTGATTATGCCGATAAGATCAAGGACCAAGATCAAGGCGTTGTGGAAGCACAAGTTGCTGCTTGGCGCGAAGGAACACTTGAAGAACGCTTAACCCATTGTTTGGTTAAGGGAATTAGTGACTTTCTAGATGAAGATATCCCTGAAGCCATAGAGAAATACCCAACTGCCCTATCCGTAATTGAACAACCACTAATGGATGGTATGAATGTGGTGGGTGATTTATTCGGTGATGGAAAAATGTTTTTACCACAGGTGGTTAAAACTGCGCGTGTGATGAAAAAGGCAGTAGCCATTCTTCAGCCAATCATAGAATCTGAAAAAGTTGAAGGTGCTGCATCTTCGAACGGAAAGATATTAATGGCCACTGTAAAAGGTGATGTGCACGATATTGGTAAAAATATTGTGGGTGTTATTCTAGCCTGTAACAATTACGAAATAATTGACTTGGGTGTAATGGTTCCTACCGAAACTATTTTGAAGGAAGCTATTAAACACAATGTAGATATTATTGGCTTAAGTGGTTTAATTACGCCTTCTCTAGAAGAAATGGTGAATGTGGCCAAAGAAATGAAAGCGAAGAATTTTGAGGTACCTTTATTAATTGGAGGTGCAACAACTTCAAAAATTCATACTGCGGTAAAAATTGAGCCCAATTATAATCATCCTGTGGTGCATGTTAAAGATGCCTCAAAAAGCGCACAGGTGGTAAGTCAGTTATTATCTAATAACAGCAGAGAATCTTTCGGCTTAGCCATTCGTGAAGAATATGAAAAGTTAAGAGAGAGAAATGCCAATAAAAAGGCTACCGTTATAGCTCCTATTGCTAAGGCAAGAGCAAATAATTACAAAATAGATTGGAAGCAAGAAGATATTACAACGCCTCAATTTACAGGAATTAAAGTTTTTGATGATTACGATTTAAGTGAGATTCGGAAATTTATAGATTGGACTTTCTTCTTCCAAGCATGGCAATTAACGGGTAATTACGACGGTATTGAATCTGTTAATACGCCTGAAGAAGAAACCACATGGTTGGCACAATTTAAAACTGAGTTAAGCCAAAATAAAGCAAAAGAAGCACTGAAACTTTGGAACGATTCTCAAGCTATGCTTGATAGAATGGAGAAAGAACAAATGACCAAAGCGAAAGCTGTATTTGGTTTATTCCCTGCGCAAAGTGATGGTGATGATATTGTGGTTTATACCGATGAAACAAGAACTTTAGAGCGTGGTCGTTTTAACCAAATGCGAGAGCAACAAGATAAGCCAGGTAAAAAGGCATTCCATTGTTTGTCTGATTTTGTGGCACCAATTGACTCAGGTGTGAAGGATTATATTGGTGGATTTGCGGTTACTGCAGGTTTAGGTGTTGATAAGTGGGAAAAGGCTTTTGAAGCCGATCACGATGATTATAGCTCTATTTTATTAAAATCACTTGCCGACAGATGTGCCGAAGCTTTTGCTGAGTTATTGCACTTTAGAGTACGTCGCGAATTCTGGGGCTATGCACCCGATGAAGAGTTCAATACAGAGAATTTTATACGAGAAAGATATAGAGGGATACGCCCAGCATTAGGTTATCCAGCTTGTCCTGATCATTCTGAAAAGAAATTACTTTTCGAATTAATGAATACTGAAGAAAACACGGGTATTACATTAACAGAGCATTACAGCATGTTCCCTAATGCATCTGTAAGTGGACTATATTTTGGTCACCCTGAGGCAGTTTATTTCGGAATGGGAAAAGTAGGTAAAGATCAAATACAAGATATAGCTGATAGAAGAGGGGTTGCCATCGAAGAAATTGAAAAATGGGTACCTTTAAATTTGAGTTATAAATAATATAGGTTGTCAAGTTCTTTGTTTAGCAACAAAAACTGTTTACCAATAAAGTTAATAAAGAGTATGTATTAGAATAGTTGAAGCAGAGTATGGTGTTCTACACTTAAAACGACTCACTTCAGCCTTCAAACTAAATAAAATATGACTGCTGCAGAATTAGTATTAAAAAATAAAGAGACCAAATTCTCATTTGAGTTATTACCTCCATTAAAGGGAAACGATATTGAGAAGGTTTATAAAACTATTGAATCACTTAAGGAATTCGATCCTCAGTTTATTAATATTACTTCCCATCGCGAGGAGTTTTCTTTTGTCACTAACGACAAGGGATTAATTGAGAAACGTATTATTCGTAAACGTCCTGGCACGGTAGCTGTAGCAGCTTCTATCCAAAATAAATTTGGGATTAAAGTGATTCCTCATATAATTGGTCGCGGCTTTACAAAAAGTGAAACTGAGTACGCCTTAATCGATCTTAACTTTTTAGGCATACACGATATTCTAGTATTACGAGGTGATGATACCCATAAGGATAAATATCCTGCTCGCACAGAAGAGTGTAACCAATATGCCATTGATTTAGCCAATCAGGTGAACGATTTTAACCGTGGTAAATATTTAGATGGAACAGCGAATGAGCCTGTAGCAACGCCTTTTGCTTACGGTGTTGCCGGATATCCTGAACGCCACGAAGAGGCTCCAAATATGGACTCCGATTTATTACACCTTAAAGCTAAGGTTGATGCTGGTGCCGAGTACGTAATGACTCAAATGTTTTTCGACAATCAAAAGTATTTCGATTTTGTAGATAAATGTAGAGCCATTGGCATTACTGTACCAATTATTCCAGGTATTAAACCTATCACAACAGCTAATCAGCTTACTATTTTACCTAAAATATTCAGTTGTGAAATACCAGAAGCCTTTGCCAAAGAAATTCGTAAGTGTAAAGACAACGATGCCGTCAAACAAGTTGGCGTTGAATGGTGCACACAGCAATCTTTAGAATTAAAGAAACATGGTGTACCAATTATTCATTATTATACCATGATGGCCACACAAAGCGTACGTAAAGTTGCGGAAGCGGTATATTAAATACAGTCTGCATAAAATATATAATCCGATGTTATTCAATAGCATCGGATTTTTCTTGAAATTATACTAGGTGATATATAAATACCACAATGTAATACAATAAATAACTCATGTCATTGCATAAAAAACATATCTGACTCAGATTAAACTCACATCAAACTCACTTAAACGTGAGTTTGATATGAGTTTAATCTGTATTTTATATGAACAATATTAATATGCAGTACGATTTAGCCTAAACCCCAAACTACAATACTAACAAACATTCCATCAGTAAATAAACGATATTTAAAAAGTGACGATATATAGAATATCTTGTTTAATATCATTCTAATTAAGGACGGTGATACCGAATTACACATAAACTTAATTGCATCTTACTTCAAATTTCCCATATTTGCCGTAACTTTATTACTGCAATAAAATAGGAAAAACATGCTTCTTAAAAGTATCAATCCGGCTACAGGAGAGATTAGTAGAGAATTTCCCGAATCACAATGGGAAGATATTGAAAACATCTTACGCGATGTTTATGAGGTACAAGCCGTATGGAGAGAAAGCCAAATTGAAGAACGTATAGGATACTTACGACACCTAGCAATTCTGCTCGAAACGAAAAAAGAAGCTTATAGCTTTACCATAACACATGAAATGGGTAAGCCTATCGCTGAATCACATGCAGAAATTGATAAGTGTATAGAGTTGTGTGAATATTATGCCAATCATACTGAAGAATTCCTAAAAGACACTCATATACAAACAGAGGCTCAAAAGTCATACATTACTTATCGCCCCTTAGGAGTTATTTTTGGAGTAATGCCATGGAACTTTCCTTTTTGGCAGGTATTTCGCTTTGCAATTCCAGCTATCATGGCAGGCAATACAGTATTATTAAAACACGCCTCTAATGTTCCAGGATGTTCAATTGCCCTTGAAGACTTATTTCTAGAATCTAAGTTCCCAGCTGATGTATTTCGTACAGTTTTAGTTTCTAACAGAAAGGTTGAGCGTATTATTGCCAATAAAAAAGTAGCTGCAATATCCTTAACCGGCAGCACTCAAGCAGGTAAAGCAGTGGCTCAAACTGCAGGAAAATACTTAAAAAAGTGCGTACTAGAATTAGGAGGAAGCGATCCATATATTATACTTGAAGATGCAGATATTAATGCTGCAGTTGATTGCTGTGTAGCAGGAAGGCTTATCAACACTGGTCAAAGTTGCATTGGTGCAAAACGGTTCATTATTATGGATAAAGTGTATGATGCCTTTACAAAGCTTTTTGTTGAAAAAATGAAAGCGGTAACTTACGGCGATCCTTTTAATGAAGAAAATAAATTAGGGCCAATGGCTCGAGGGAATATCCGCGAAGATTTATTACGCCAAGTAAACAAATCAATTTCAAAAGGTGCCGAGCTTCTATGTGGCGGTACAATTAACGACGATGAAGATGGTTTCTTCTTTCCTGCAACAGTACTCGGAAATGTGCAGAGCGGTATGCCTGCTTATGACCAAGAATTATTTGGTCCTGTTGCCGCACTCATTCGTGTAGAAAATGAAGAGGAAGCAATTAAAATAGCAAACAGTACCTCATTCGGTTTAGGTTCTGCAATTTTCAGCCGTAATATTGAAAAAGCTATTGAAATAGGAGCGCATAAGATACAGGCAGGTTGTTGTTTCATCAACGAACATGTTAAATCAGATCCACGATTACCTTTTGGAGGTATAAAAGAAAGTGGTTATGGTAGAGAGCTATCGCTAATGGGCATGCACGAATTTGTAAACGTAAAAACTATCTATGTTCGTTAAACATCAATAACTAACAACTGTTATATGATGTAAAATATAATATTACCGATGATCTCAGCAAAAGATGCATTTATTAAAGTTGCGGCCGTATGTGCACGCCAAGAAAAGTGTATTTTCGATATAGAAAAGAAGCTCTACGATTGGCAAATTGACGCGGCTGATATCGCCAAAATAATTGATCAACTTATTGAGGAGAAATTTATCGATGAAACGCGCTATGTACGAGTTTATGTAAAAGATAAGTTTAAATTTAACAAGTGGGGCAAGGTAAAAATTCGTTATCAATTAAAGGCTAAGAATATATCTGGAAAAATGGTTGACTCAGCTCTTGATGAAATCAATAAAGATGAGTACTTTCAAACCTTAATGCTTTTACTAGAGCAAAAGAAATCAAAAAGTAAAGAAACAGATCCTTATAAACAAAAAGCATCCTTAGTGCGTTTTGCCTCTTCAAGAGGATTTGAACCAAATTATATTTACAATGCTTTGGATAATTTAAAGCTCTAATTTTAAATTTAAACCAATATGGATAGTATACGAATATTAGCAATACATTTAGTAGCAATTGTTCTACTTTCATGCTCATCAACAAATCAGTTAAATGCCAAACGCAAGCCCGATTGGGTTAAACAGCGCCCTGCAGATAATTCGTACTACATGGGTAGAGCCATGACTCCTAAAATTGGTGGCGATGTTACTTATAGAACAAACGCCCGTAACAAGGCATTAAAAGAAATGAGTTCTGAGATACAAGTAACCATTTCTTCCAATTCCATTCTCCGACAGTTCGAAAACAATTACGAGGTTAAAGAAGAATTTGAGTCTAGCACATCACAATCCGTTGAAGCAACACTCGAAGGTTACGAGGTACTTACTTGGGAAGATAAAAAAGAGTATTGGGTATTAGTACGCTTATCAAAAGACAAGTACGCAATGCAAAAAGAGATGAAACTCGATTATGCAAAGAAAATGAGTGCTACGTACTACTACGATGCGCAAAAAGCCGTTTCAGGCGGTAATATTTATCAAGCATTATTATTATATGTTCAGGCAATAAAAGCCATTCAACCTCACGTTAACGAAGATCTTACCTATAAAGATATTGAAGGGACTATAAATTTAGGATCAGCAATTTTCGCAGGCGTTCAAGATGCCTTTAAAGCAGTTCATCTTCAAGCGGACCAACCAAATTATCAATTACAATTTAGTAAAGAGTTAAAGGTACCACTAAGCCTGCATGCTTCATATGCGGATGCCATGGGTGATAAAAGAGCTTTATCTAACTTACCCCTGAAATTTTACTTTTCAAAGGGAGAAGGAGAATTATCATCTCCGGAAGCCACCAATAGGGAGGGTGTTGCAGGTTGCGATATCACACGTTTAATTTCAAAAAGAAAAAGTCAAGAGATTACTGCAAAATTTAATGTAGCTCCCTTATTCGAAAAAGAAAATGCAGAAACACGTATTTTACTGAAAGCCTTTTTTCACGATGAGTTTTTACCAACAACTATTTTTAATATCGAGGTACAAAAATCATCTGCATATTTAGTTATTGATGAAAAATCTTTCGGAAATAGTGCAAGTGCCAATGTATTTAGCAAGATGATCAAGTCTGAATTAGCAAGTTCATATTTCAATATTACCACAGATGAAGAGAATGCGGATTTTATCGTTAAAATAAATTCTTCATTTACCAAAGGAGACGAAAAAAAGGGAAGTGGCTATTCTTTATATATTGTTTTTGCTGATGTAAATATCTCAATCGTTGATAATAAAACACAAATGGAGATTTTTTCTGATGGCTTTTCTGGCGTAAAAGGGATACAACCCGGAAGCTTTGAATATGCATTAAAAGATGCTCGTGAAAAAGCCATTGAAAAACTAAAAGATGAAACACTGCTCGATATGGAGCAAGTAAATTTATAAAATTCAAAAGCTGTCTGGTAAGGCAGCTTTTTCTATTTTTAGGCATTTTCATATTGCTGTTCTACAAACTACCCGTCCGTTAATAAATAAAATGCTCAATCAGCTTCTTTTTATATTAAAAAGAACTACCCAAAAACTCCGAATAAAATTAATTTGCGACTTGCTAACTGTCCTTATTTTCTTAATTTTGCGCTAATCAAAGTCAATTCGAAAAAATAGTGTCTCAATAAAACATGCATTTGCTTTATTTGAGGTATTATTTTTATCAAAATTGATTGTATTTCTGCTAAAATAAATAGAATAAAACTGCAATATGAGTAGCTCAAGAAAAATTAAATCAGCGCTTATTTCTGTGTTCCATAAAGATGGATTAGATGAAATTATAAAAACCTTACACCAACAAGGTGTAACTATATATTCAACAGGTGGAACTCAAGCTTTTATCGAAGGATTAGATGTGCCATGTGAGCGTGTTGAAGATTTAACCAGTTACCCTTCTATTTTAGGAGGAAGAGTAAAAACACTTCATCCAAAAGTATTTGGTGGTATTTTAGCTCGCAGAGATAACGAGGGTGACTTACAACAATTAGCAGAATATAATATTCCAGAGATTGATTTGATTATTGTTGATCTTTATCCTTTTGAAGCAACTGTTGCTTCAGGAGCTCCTTTACAAGATATTATCGAGAAAATTGATATAGGTGGTATTTCCTTAATAAGAGGTGCTGCTAAAAATTATAAAGACGTTATTATTGTTCCTTCTAAAGATCAATATGCTGATTTATTAAATGTACTAAAAGAGCAAAACGGTGAGTCTACTTTAGAAGATAGATTTAAATTTGCTGCTGCTGCTTTTGGTGTATCTTCACATTACGATTCTGCCATCTCAAACTTCTTTAATAAAGATAAAGATGATATGGAACGTATCAGCTTAAACGATGGCGAAGTACTTCGTTACGGAGAGAACCCACATCAAAAAGCAACTGTTTATAAGTACAACAACATTAAAGAAGGTGCTTCTTTAGCTAATGCAAATGTATTACAAGGGAAAGCATTATCTTACAACAATATGCTTGATGCTGATGCTGCTTGGAAAGCTGCTAGTGATGCATATCATTCAGTAAACCATATTGAGGGCAAACAAGCTGTAGCAGTAGTAAAACATCTAAATCCATGTGGTTTAGCTGTAACTAATGACATTACAAAATCTTTAGAGTTGGCTTGGGCAGGAGATCCAATTAGTGCTTTCGGTGGAATTATTTGTTTCACAGGAACGGTAACTGGTGCTATTGCTGAGTGGTTCTCAAAACGTTTTGTTGAAATTATTATTGCCCCTGAGTTTACGCCTGAGGCATTAGAAGTTTTCGCTAAAAAGAAAAACTTACGCTTGTTAGAAACGCCAATTAAAAACGAAATCACAGGTGAAAAGTTGATTCGCTCAGTTAGTGGTGGTATTTTAGTTCAGGATGAAGACGAAGGTGTAGATAACGAATTTAAAAACGTTACTAAACTTGAGTTTGAAGCCACTAAAATGGAATTGGCTAAATTCGGTATTACAGCATGTAAGCATCTTAAAAGTAATGCAATTGCAATTGTAACTGAAAATGAAGATGGTTCTTTTTGGTTAACAGGAGCAGGTATGGGACAACCAAACCGTTTAGATAGTTTACGTCATTTAACAATGCCACGTTTCGATCTAAAAGAAGGAGTTAAGATTGAAAATTCAGTAGTTATTTCTGATGCATTCTTCCCATTCCGCGATAGTATTGAAGCTGCAAATGAGTACAACGTAAAATATATTGTTGAGCCAGGTGGAAGTATCAGAGATGAGGAAGTGATTGAGGCTTGCAACGAGTTTGGAATAGCTATGTTATTCACAGGGAAACGTCATTTTAAACACTAAAAACCTAATTCATGGGATTTTTTTCTTTTTTATCACAAGATATTGCCATTGACTTGGGTACGGCGAATACAATTATTATCCACAACGATAAAATTGTAGTTGACGAACCATCTATTGTGGCTTTAGACAGAAGAACCGATAAGCTAATGGCTATTGGTGAAAAGGCTCGCCAAATGCATGGTAAGACTCACGACAATATCTATACAATTCGTCCATTACGTGATGGTGTGATTGCAGATTTTAATGCTGCTGAGCAAATGATTAGAGGTATGATTAAGATGATCAATACCAACTCTCGTTTATTCACACCTTCGTTAACAATGGTAATTTGTATCCCATCGGGTAGTACCGAGGTTGAAATTCGTGCGGTACGTGACTCTGCAGAACATGCAGGTGGTCGTGAAGTGTATATGATTTACGAACCTATGGCAGCTGCTTTAGGTATAGGTCTTGATGTTGAAGCACCGCAAGGGAATATGGTGGTAGATATAGGTGGTGGTACCACTGAAATTGCTGTAATTTCTTTAGGAGGAATTGTAACCAACAAATCAATACGTATTGCGGGTGACGATTTAACTGCAGATATTATGGAGTACATGCGCCGTCAACACAACATTAAAGTTGGGGAGCGTACTGCCGAAGAAATTAAAATTCATGTTGGATCAGCTTTACCTGAATTGGAAGAGCCTCCGGTTGATTATATTGTTCAAGGTCCTAATCAGATGACTGCATTACCAATTGAGGTACCAGTTTCTTATCAGGAAGTTTCACACTGTTTAGAAAAATCAATTTCTAAAATTGAAACAGCCGTATTAAGTGCACTTGAGCAAACACCTCCAGAATTATATTCTGACATTGTAAATAATGGTATTTATTTAGCTGGTGGTGGGGCCTTATTACGAGGTTTAGATAAGAGATTAACGGATAAGATTAATATCCCATTCCATATTGCCGAGAACCCATTACATGCGGTGGCAAGAGGAACAGGCATTGCTCTTAAGAACAGACATAAGTTCTCTTTCTTAAAAAGATAATAAGCAATCAAAATATTAAAACCCGGTATAAATTTTGTACCGGGTTTTTATTTTAAAAGATTATAATTCCGATAATTGTAACTTTTTACACCAACATAAAGTACTTTAATATAGTAGATAAAGCACATTAAAATTAGTACAAGTAAATGAGAAGTATTTTACACTTTATTATCAAATACCACTTGGGCTTTTTATTTATTTTTCTCGAAATAATAGCCTTCTCCTTAATTGTAACATTCAACCAAAATCAACGTGCTTTATTCTTAAGTTCTTCTTCAAAAATTTCAGGCGATCTTTTTGAAACCACAAGTAACATTGAGCAATACTTGGCATTAAAAACCATTAATGAAGAATTAGCCAACGAGAATGCCTACCTGCGCAGCCAAATGATAAAATCGTTTAAGCAGTCGAAGGATTATTTTACATTACTCGGAGATTCATCAACCACAACCCAATATAAATATAGAGCAGCAAGCGTTGTTAATAATTCAACAAAACATACATTTAACTATATCACAATCAATAAAGGGACAGATGATGGTATAAAGCCTGATATGGGCATTATTTCACCAAGAGGTATTGTTGGTATCATTATTAAATGCTCTAAAAACTATAGCACCGGACTTTCATTATTGAATCCGCGCTTAAAAATATCTGCCAAACTGCAAGAATCTGACTTCTTTGGATCTATTAGTTGGGATAACAAAACAGCCAACACAGTAATTCTTGAAGAAATACCAGAGCATGCCTCAGTTAGTTTAGGAGACAAGGTAATTACAAGTGGATATTCATCGATATTTCCTGAGGGCATTTTAATTGGTACCGTAGATGGTGTAGAACACCCAATAGGAGAAAGTTTTTACAAAATTAGTGTTAAACTAAGTGTTGATTTCTCAAAACTCAGTTTTGTAGAAGTTATTGAGAATGTGTTTCAAGAGGAGAAAATTAAATTAGAGGAGGAGTCGAGAAGATGATAACACGAATTCCAAGGTACATACTAAGCTTTTTCTTTTTTGTACTTTTTCAAGTATTTATTTTAAATAAAATAGAATTATCAGGATACTTAAATCCATTCCTATATATTCTATTCATCGTAACTTTGCCTTTTGAAACGCCCAAATGGTTGCTATTAGTTTTAGGGGCAATACTAGGCCTGTCGGTTGACTTGTTCTCAAATTCAGCAGGTATGCATATGGCTGCTTGTGTATTAATTGCATACCTACGACCGTTTATACTTAGAAGCTTTGCTCCACGCGATAGCTATGAAGTAGGAACACTCCCACTCCCTAACTATTATGGTTTTGCATGGTTTGCAAAATATGCCATCACATTAATTATTATACACCACTTCTTTTACTTTTTCATTGAATCATTCGGAGTAGAAACATTTGTCTCTACGATAGTTAAAACAGCATTTAGCTCAATATTTACTTTATTGATAATGCTTATTGCCCTGCTGTTTACCTATTCAAGAAAACGAAGAATTTAAATTGTAAGGCTGTGGGAAATATAAATAAAAGATCGATTGTTATTGCCTTGATATTTGTTTCATTGGCATTAACATTTGTGCTTAAACTTTTCAATCTGCAAGTTTACGATCCATCTTATAAATCATATGCAGAAAACAATACTCGAAGAGAGATCGTCACCTTCCCGGCAAGGGGTTTGGTATATGATAGAAATAATAACCTCATAGTTTCCAATCAGGCAGATTATGATTTGATGGTGGTTCCTCGTGAATTAAAAAGCCTTGATACTACTTCTTTTTGCAATGCCCTTGAAATAACCAAAGAAGAATTAGTTGAGCTTTTTGATAAAATGCGGACAAAGCTAAAATACCGTAAAATTTCAGCCATTAAACCATCCATATTTTACAAACAGCTATCGGCAAAGCAATATGGTTATTTGCAAGAAAAACTATATAAGTATGATGGATTCTTCGTTCAAAGAAGAACGCTCAGAAACTATGAATATCCATATGCAGCGCACATTCTTGGTTACATCGGCGAGGTTGGGTCAAAAGATTTAAAGAGAGATAAGTATTATACAAAAGGTGACTACCACGGGATTAATGGAATAGAATCTACTTACGAAAATAACCTTAGAGGAGAGAAAGGTTATAAATATGTATTAGTGGATGTTCATGGTCGTGAAAAAGGGGCGTTTAGAGATGGGAAATTTGATATTCCTGCTGTAGCAGGAAAAGACATCAATTTAACGCTTGATATTGATTTGCAAGCCTATGGTGAAGAATTGATGCAAAATAAGATTGGTGCCATTGTTGCAATTGAGCCTTCGACGGGCGAGCTATTATCAATGGTATCTAGTCCAAACTATAATCCTAATTTATTGGTTGGTAAACAACGAGCTGGTAATTTCTCAAAATTAAGTACCGATTCTTTAAAACCACTGTATAATAGACCTATTATGGCATGGTATCCGCCAGGGTCAACATTTAAAACCGTACAAGCATTAATTGGACTGCAGGAAGGTGTAATTACTCCAAATTCAAAATTTGAGTGCTATAGCGGCTATAATGTAGGCCGTTTTCACTTGGGCTGTCACCACCATTATAGTCCGCTTAATTTACGCCAATCTATCGCCAACTCATGTAATGCATATTATTGTAATGTCTTCCGATATGTTATCGATCAACCCAAAAATGGGACAGTGCAAAATGGCTTTGAACTTTGGAAAGATTATTTAGTGAGATTTGGATTTGGATACAAACTTGGAGTTGATTTTGCAAATGAGAACAGAGGCTTTGTTCCGAACAGTAAAACCTTCGATAAAATATATAATAAAAGCTGGTCGTCATTAACTGTTGTTTCTATGGCTATTGGACAGGGAGAGTTATTGATTACTCCTATTCAAATGGCAAATATGTCTGCCACAATTGCGAATAGAGGACATTACTACACACCACATATTATTAAATCAATTGAAAATGATACTGTTCCTTCTCGCTTTTTAGAAAAGCATGAAACAGGAATTGATACAACCCATTTTGCTCCTGTTATAGATGGGATGGAAATGGCAGTATGGAACGATGAGTTAGGAACTGCTAGAATGGCACGTATTCCGGGGATAAGTATTTGTGGTAAAACAGGAACTGCTCAAAACCCTCATGGAAAAGACCATTCGGTATTTATTGCTTTTGCACCTAAAGATGACCCTAAAATAGCCATTGCCGTATATGTTGAAAATGGTGGATATGGTTCTACTTGGGCTGCGCCAATTGCAGGTTTAATGGTAGAAAAATACTTAAATAAAGAAATTCAGCCATCGCGCGAGTGGATTGAAAAAAGGATGTTGGAAGGAGATTTGATTCATGGTAAAAAATAGTACTATAAAAAACATCGATTGGATAACCGTTATCCTTTATCTTATCCTCGTAGCTTTTGGATGGATTAATATTTATGCGGCCAACTACAACCCAGAGAATCCTGTTTTCTTTGATCCAAATAAAGAATATGCAAAACAGTTAATATGGTTTGGCTTATCGTTATTTATCATATGGATTCTATTCATAACCGATAGCAAGTTTTATGTGGCATTCTCTTACTTTTTGTACGGTCTATCAGTATTCTTACTGTTCAGTGTTATCTTTTTAGGTAAGGAAATTAATGGAGCAAAATCGTGGTTTGAGCTAGGTCCTGTGAGGTTCCAACCCGTTGAGTTAGCCAAGGTTGCTACTGCCTTAACTGTTTCAAGGATAATCAGTAATTACGGCTTCTCCTTTAAAAAGCGGAAAGACTTATTAAAAATAATAGCCGTATGGATGGCTCCTGTTGTATGCATCTTATTGCAGAATGACACGGGCTCAGCTTTAGTATTTTTTGTATTGGCCCTCCCCTTCTATCGTGAAGGATTTTCAGGCAATGTATTAATATTAGCTGTTATTGGTGCTGTGGTTTCAGTGTTTACCATAATTTATCCTAACTATTTAATATTATCATCAATCATAGTTGTAATTGCGCTAATATTGATGTACAAAACCAACCTAAAGCTTGTTGCAATAAGTTTAGCAATAGGTATTACAACACTATTGCTTGGATTGGCCATTTATGCAGCCATTGAAAAGGAATATTTCTGGGAGTTATTAATTGTTGTTGCAACTTTAGCATCAAGCACCTATATATTAGTTGTTGGGATAAAAAAACGACAAAAAGTAGTTTACCCGATCCTAATGTTTTTATGGGGTGCCATAATTTTTACGCTATCAACCGATTACTTTATTGAAGAGATTTTATCAGAATACCAGCGTACTCGTATTAACGTTCTTCTAGGGTTTAAAGATGATCCTTTGGGGGCAGGATACAATGTAAATCAATCGAAAATTGCCATTGGTTCTGGTGGTTTAACCGGTAAAGGATATTTACAGGGAACACAAACAAAATTTAACTTTGTACCAGAGCAAAGCACAGACTTTATTTATTGTACAGTTGGTGAAGAATGGGGATTTGCGGGCACTACAGCAGTAATTGCGCTATTTCTTGTATTAATGCTACGGCTTATTATTCTGGCTGAAAAACAACACTCTACATTTAGTAGGGTATACGGATATTGCGTCGCGTCCATCTTTTTCTTTCATTTTGCAATAAATATTGGAATGACGATCGGCCTCGCTCCTGTTATCGGTATTCCCTTGCCATTCTTTAGTTACGGAGGATCCTCCTTATGGGGATTTACTACACTTTTATTTATATTTTTAAAGCTTGACACAAATAGAACCGAACTTATTAGGTAATTTGTTTTAATTTTTCATACTTTTGTGCCCGATTTAATCTCAAATCGCATAATATCCTTTTTTTTAGGCACTTATGGGATTTACGATTTATAACTAACTCCCCTATAAAATTGACAATTAGTAAGGAATTTGGCGCTAAGTTGAATTAATTACTAAAATAATAATCAGCATCACTGCAAATTTGCCATCTAAAATCATCCATATATCATGATTAAAAGGCAATGAGTGTTAGTGTTGAATTGAAGTACAGTAATATTTAAAATAATTATTTATGAAGTATCAGACTTATACGTTACATAATTTTAAAAACATTCCCCAAATCAATCAATTGTCTGAAGAAGATCTTTTTGCTATTGAAGTAGTTGGAAATGTTTTACCATTTAAAACAAATAATTATGTAGTGGATGAGTTAATCGATTGGAGTAATTATAAAACTGATCCAATCTTTATTCTTAATTTTCCTCAAAAGGAAATGCTCCCTTCCGATGATTTTAATTCAATGGCTCATCTATTGAAGCAAAATGCGGATAAAAAAGTAATTAAAGAGGAAGCAAATAAGATTAGAGAAAAATTAAACCCACATCCTGCGGGCCAGTTGGAGTATAACGTACCCGAACTTAACGGAGTTAAACTACAAGGCGTACAGCATAAATACAGGGAAACCATGTTGTTTTTCCCTACACAAGGTCAAACATGCCATGCTTATTGTACTTTTTGTTTCCGTTGGCCACAGTTCACCAACATGAACGACATTAAGTTCTCAATGAAAGAGGCTGATTTGATTGTTGGTTACCTAAAAGAACATACTGAAATTACTGACCTATTAATCACTGGTGGCGACCCGATGATTATGAAAGCATCTGCATTAGATGTTTATATCACAAAGATTTTAGATGCAAATATTGAGCACCTACAAACTATCCGAATCGGATCAAAAACCTTAGGTTTCTGGCCTTATAGATATTTGACAGATACTGATGCGGATGATATGTTAGCTATTTTTGAAAAAGTTACCAAAGCAGGTAAATCACTTTCATTTATGGCACACTTCAATCACCCAACAGAATTAAGTACAGACGCGGTACAAAGTGCCATTAAAAAGATACGAGCAACTGGAGCAACAATTAGAACTCAGTCTCCTGTATTAAATCACATTAATGCCGATGCTGATGTTTGGGCAGATATGTGGAAGAAACAAGTTAAGCTTGGTTTAATACCTTATTACATGTTTATGGCTCGTGATACTGGAGCTCAAGAATACTTTGGAATACCAGTAGTAAAAGCGTGGCAGATCTTTCAAAAAGCATACACGCAAGTGAGTGGTGTGGCGCGTACGGTACGTGGACCAAGTATGTCGTGCACCCCTGGTAAAGTAAGGGTTTCAGGAGTTACTGAAATAAAAGGAGAAAAAGTTATAGCCCTTGAGTTTATTCAAGGAAGAAATAGTGATTGGGCAGCACGACCATTTTTTGCTAAATACGATGAAAAAGCACAATGGATAGATGAGCTTAGTCCAGCCTTTGGAATGGAGAATTTCTTTTTCGAGGAAGAACTTGCTGAGGTACTTCTTAAATAAAAACTAATTACCTTGGAGGAAGAGTGACTTAACAATTAAGTCACTCTTTTTTTGTTTATAAAAGTGATTGATTGCACATAATAATTAAATTTGTGGCTGATCCTATAGTAAACGAATCATTATATTTAAATTAATTTGTTTACGATCAACAAATAGGATTCTATTAATCTTAATATCATAAGCATTGTCGTTTTTTAAGAAGTATGCCAAAGCAATTAAATTAATTGCAAAAATTACGCTCTCTGTTGGAGCTCTATATTACGTATTTTCAAAAGTAGATTTAGCTCAAACTTTAGGCGCCATCTCAGGTATAAATCCTTTTTATCTAGTAATTGCGATAATAGTATTTGCAGCTTCTCAGGTTTGCTCCGCATTTCGCTTAAATGTTTTTTACAAATACATTCCGGTAAGTATCCCCCAAATAACTAACATTCGTTTATTTTGGCTAGGGATGTTCTATAACCTATTCCTGCCAGGTGGTGTAGGTGGTGATGGCTATAAGGTTTACCTCATCAATAAATATTATCGAACGCCGGTAAAACGGTTAATCGGAACCATATTCGCTGATAGACTAAGTGGCCTTGTGGTTATATTGATGTACTTATGCGCTCTGGTGTTTTTCATAGAATATGATTTTACAGCTGTGGCTGGAGACTTTGAAGGAGCCAATTGGTTTAATGAGTTCTTGGTGCTTATATCACCATTCTTCAAGTGGTTCATTATATTCATCCCCTTTTTAGCAATCGGATACTACCTATACCTAAGAGTAGTTAGTAGCCATTTAAAAGGAGGTACAATTCAAGTACTTGTTCTATCCATTATCATACAAGGACTACAGATGCTTTCGGCACTTATTATACTCATGTCAATGGGAACCGAAATAGCAGGGCACGCTGAAGATTACTTATTCCTATTTTTATTATCTAGCATCATGTCGGCTATTCCAATATCACTAGGTGGGCTAGGTTTACGAGAAGTTACCTTCATGATAGGCTCTAAGTACCTTGGCCTAAATCAAGATCATGCAGTTGCATTAAGTATCATATTCTATTCGCTATCCTTATTTGTATCTCTATTTGGAGGATACTTTGCCTATAATACGCAACGAATATTCAACTTCGAGGCTCCTGCTAAAGAAGAGGATGATAAATAGCTATTAATAGGATATCAACACTTAAATAACAAGTTTTCAACTATTCGCCAAGTTGTTAACAACTTTGTTCGATACTGTAAATAAATACATTACATCATTAAAGATATTCTTTTAAAGGTGTAACCAACAAAAAAGCCGACTTATTAAAGCCGGCTTTCAACAATTATATAAGTTGCCTATTATTTATACATCGTAGGTAGTTGAAGCAGTGTCTCCTCCTCTACCCGTCCAGTTTGTGTGGAAAAACTCACCACGTGGCTTATCTACTCTTTCGTAGGTATGCGCTCCAAAATAATCACGTTGTGCCTGCAGCAAGTTAGCTGGTAACTTCTCAGTTCTGTAACCATCGTAATAACTTAATGCACTTGAGAATGTAGGAACAGGTATACCTGCAATAACAGCTTGTCCAACCACATTTCTCCATCCTTGCTCTGCATCTTTCACTTTATCTGTAAAGTAAGAGTCTAACAATAAGTTAGGAAGTGCCGGATTCTTATCAAATGCATCTTTAATTTTGTTTAAGAAAACAGAACGGATGATACAACCACCGCGCCACATTAATGCAATACCGCCGTAGTTTAAATCCCAACCAAACTCCTTTGCAGCTTCGTTCATTAGAACGTAACCTTGCGCATACGATACAATTTTTGAAGCAAAAAGAGCATCCTTAATATTATTGATAAAGGCTTGTTTATCGCCTTCGAATTTCTTTATTGGGCTACCCAATACTTTGGCTGCTTCAACTCTTTCGGCTTTTTGTGATGATAAGCAACGTGCAAACACCGACTCACCAATTAAAGTTAAAGGCACTCCCAAATCAAGAGCTGTAATTCCTGTCCACTTACCCGTTCCCTTTTGTCCGGCAGCATCTAATATATTTTCAACCAATGGCTCGCCATCTTCTTCGTAAGCCATAATATCGCGAGTAATTTCAGTAAGATAACTATCTAAATCACCTTTGTTCCACTCGTCAAATACATCGTGCATTTCTTTATGCGTCATACCAAGGTATTCCTTCATAATATGATAGGCTTCGCTAATAATTTGCATATCGCCGTACTCAATACCATTGTGCACCATCTTCACAAAATGACCAGCACCACCTTCTCCAACCCAATCGCAACAAGGTACTCCGTTCTCAACTTTAGCAGAAATATTTTGGAAAATATCTTTGATATGAGGCCATGCAGCAGGAGATCCACCAGGCATTAATGAAGGACCTGTTAATGCACCTTCTTCACCTCCTGATACTCCACTACCCACAAAAAGTAAACCTTTACTCTCTACATATTCTGTTCTTCTAATACTATCCGGATAATGTGAATTACCCCCGTCGATAATAATATCTCCTTCTTCTAAATGCGGTATCACCTGATCAATTAGGGCATCAACAGCAGCACCTGCTTTTACAAGCATCATTACCTTTCTAGGCTTCTCTAATGAGTCAACCAACTCCTTTATAGAATGGGCACCAATAAAGTTTTTGTTTGCTCCTCGTCCGTTCACAAACTTATCAACCTTTTCAGTAGTTCTATTAAAAACGGCTACAGTATAACCTTTACTTTCCATGTTTAATACAAGGTTCTCGCCCATTACAGCTAAACCTATTAATCCTATATCGGCTTTTTTACTCATAATTAGATATTTTGAAAGAGATACTGGGTAGATTACTTCCCGATATCATATGTAATATGTTTATTTTATTCTTTGTAAATGTAAGTATTCAGATATAAAGACAAATATCATTGAATATTGTTTTTCTCTAAATTAATTGATTGCGTTATATAATGTTAAAACAGAAAGCAGAATCGCCTCTATTCTTCAATTACATTTATAAACCCAATACTCTTAAGGCAATCAATGATATCTGCATTACCATTTTTCAGGCGAATTGTATAAGCCTGAAACTCACGTCGCATCATATAATTACCACGGTGCTGTTCAAAATCTTCGGGTTTAGTTTTCAAGAGCTCATCATCAATGTTGATTGGATAGGTATGCAACACTGCCTTTATCCATAAAGCATCAAAGCTATGGCCTGCTGCATCTAATTCGATTATTGGTTGCTTGGGTTGTGGCAAAGCTTCAGGATACCAATTATCGAGACCCAAATTAAAATACTTACTGATGTTATTAACAGATTGGGCTGTTCCGTTTGCTTTACCATCTACGGAGTAACCTGCAATATGCGAAGTACCAATTAAAACTTTGCTTAATAAATTAAGATTGATAGCTGGTTCCTCTTCCCAAACATCAATTACGGCATTGGAAATATGACCTGTATTAATCTGATTCAATAAATCAGCATTGTTAATCACCTCACCTCTTGAGGAGTTCATAATAACTACATCTTTCTTACAAGCAGCTAAAAAAACATTATCGGCCAGGTGATGCGTTTTGTAAAGTCCCTCACGCTGTAAGGGAACATGAAAGGTAATGACATCCGCCTTTTCTTGAATCTCTTTTAAGGATACAAAAGCATCAGCACCTTCCTTCTCAGCTCTTGGTGGATCGTTCAATAAAACTTTCATGCCGATGCCCTTGGCTAAATCTCTTACTTTAGAGCCTACGTTACCCACCCCAACTATACCTATGGTTTTTCCCTTGAGCGATTGACCTGTTGCCAAACTTAAGGTAGCAAGAGCAGCAGCAATATATTGCTTTACTGATCCAGCATTGCAACCTGGGGAATTGTTCCAACTAATATTATGATTTGCACAAAATTCCGTATCAATATGGTCGTAACCAATGGTAGCTGTAGCAATGGTTTTTACATTACTCCCTTTAAGTAGGTGGGCATTACATTTGGTGCGTGTACGCGTAATTAATGCATCCGCATTTTTTACTAATTCAGGCGTTGTTTCTGCACCGGCCTTATAAACGATATCGGCTTTGGATTCTAAAACTCCCTCGAGAAAAGGGATTTTATTATCGGCTATTATTTTAAGCATGAGGATTTAATTTGCGGTAAAAATACGTATTTAAGTTTAATGCGATAACTAAGCAATGGCAATTAAACACTTTAAATCATATTGTTTTTATATATAATGATAAACCAACATGAAACAACATGATAATTTCAAACCCCAAAAGGTAGATGATCTAATATGGCTCAATTAGTAAGCTATATTTAATTAGTCTTCAATCCGATTAAAGACAGGTAAAACATATTCGTCGACAGTAATAAACCATTAAACGAAGATCTCAGATTTGAATCATTTTAACCCGTAAATTTGAAGTATAATCATTAAAACAAAAGGTCATGAATGAGTGGGTATTAAAAATAGAAGGCAAGTGGGTTTTATAATCCAGTGTTAATAATATAGATTTAGGGTTAAGGTTAGTGTTTATTTAGGTTCTTTCAATGTTGCTCATCAACACTGGAAGAACCTTTTTCATTTATATAGATGACAATCAGCATCACATATACCTACAAACACTATGATTATAACTAGCCATTCCGATAAAAGACAGGTAGCGCATGTTCGTCGACAGTAATAAACCATTAAACGAAGATTTCAGATTTGAATCATTTAAACCCGTAAATTTGATGTATAATCATTAAAACAAAAGGTCATGAACGAGTGGGTATTAAATATAGAAGGTAAGTGGGTTTTATAATCCAGTGTTAATAATATAGATTTAGGGTTAGGGTTAGGTTAGGTTTGGTTTGGTTCTTTTGGTGTTGCTCATCAACACTGGAAGAACCTTTTTCATTTATATAGATGACAATCAGCATCACATATACCTACAATTACTATGATTACAACTACCATTCCGATAAAAGACAGGTAGCGCATGTTCGTCGACAGTAATAAACCATTAAACGAAGATCTCCAATTTGATGCAATTAAAGCTGTAAATTTGAAGTATAATCATTAAAACAAAGGGTCATGAACGAATGGGTATTAAATATAGAAGGCAAATGGGTTTTATAATCCAGTGTTAATAATATAGATTTAGGGTTAGGGTTAGGTTTGGTTAGGTTCTTTTGGTGTTGCTCATCAACACCAGAAGAACCTTTTTCATTTATATAGATGACAATCAGCATCACATATACCTACAAACACTATGATTATAACTAGCCATTCCGATAAAAGACAGCTAAAGTATGTTCGTCGACAGTAATAAACCATTAAACGAAGATCTCCGATTTGATGCAATTAAACCTTTAAATTTGATGTATAATCATTAAAACAAAAGGTCATGAACGAATGGGTATTAAATATAGAAGGTAAGTGGGTTTTATAATCCAGTGTCAATAATATAGGGTTAGGGTTAGGTTTGGTTAAGTTAGGTTCTTTTGGTGTTGCTCATCAACACTAGAAGAACCTTTTATTCTATTAACTGAAAACAGTATTACATAAGCTCACGAATACTAGGATTCAAACAGAATATCCGGTAAAAGAAAAGTATTGCATATTCATCGAAGAATTTAAACTACTAATCGAAGAACTTTGATTTGAAGTATATAATGCCGTATATTACGATAAACTCATTAAAGCAAAAAGATTATGAACAAGTGGGTGTTAAATTTAGAAGACAAGTGGGTTTTATAATCCATAGTAGATAATATAGCTTTAGGGTTAAGTTAGGACAGGTTCTTTTAGTGTTGATAAACAACATTAGGAGGACCTTTTTTATTGGACTTGATTCAACTTATTAGAGCAAATATTAATTACCACTTTAGCTTACGCAGCCTTGATAGAAGTGATAGCCTTTTGTTAATGGGTAAACAATGATACTTAGTTGGCGGAGGCGACCCAAGAAGCCCACGCACAACTTAGTTGAATTTTACCCATTAATAAAAGCTAAAACGAATAGCGAGATCAGCTGCCCCAACAGCTATTCTTATTTTTATTCAATCTACATTAAGACTGTCACAACTAATATGTTAAGCATAATAAATTGAGTATCTTACAGAGACGAATTTCTACAATACCTTAAAAATAACAGTACTAAATCTTATTTTATGATTACACAATTATTTTGGATAATACCAGTGGCATCGGTAATTGCATTGGTATTTGCGTGGCTCTTTTTTAAAGATATGATGAAGAGCTCGGAGGGAACAGACAGAATGAAAGAAATTGCACAGCATGTGCGAGATGGCGCAATGGCATACCTGAAGCGACAATATAAAGTGGTGGGTATTGTGTTTGCAGTTCTTTTGGTAATTTTAACCGTATTGGCATACATGGGTGTTCAAAATCCGTTTGTGCCAATTGCTTTTTTAACGGGGGGCTTCTTCTCGGGCCTCTGCGGATATTTAGGAATGAAAACAGCCACTTATGCCTCGGCACGTACTGCGCAAGGGGCGTCGGAATCGTTAAACAAAGGACTGAAAGTGGCTTTCCGAAGCGGTGCTGTAATGGGCATGGTAGTGGTTGGATTTGGCTTGCTTGACATTTCGTTATGGTACTTATTGCTTACTAAAGTGGTTTATACCACTGAACATATGGCGCATGGCTTAAGCTTTTTGGGTTTAGACTTTGTACACGCGGGCATGGATGAATCGCAGAAACTTTTAGAAATAACAGCCACCATGTTAACCTTTGGTATGGGAGCCTCTACGCAAGCTTTATTTGCGCGTGTGGGTGGTGGCATTTATACCAAGGCTGCTGATGTGGGTGCCGATTTAGTGGGTAAGGTTGAGGCCGGTATCCCTGAGGATGATCCGCGCAACCCGGCAACCATTGCCGATAATGTGGGCGATAACGTGGGCGATGTGGCAGGTATGGGTGCCGATTTATACGAATCGTATTGCGGTTCAATACTAGCTACTGCTGCCTTAGGGGCTGCCCTGAGCGTGAATAGCGGTGGCGATATGGCGGCCAAGGTAATTGCTCCAATGTTGGTGGCAGCCATTGGTATTATACTTTCTATTGTGGGTGTGTTTATGGTGCAAACCAAAGAGGATGCAACGCCTAAAAGCTTATTAAATTCCTTATTAATTGGTACAGGAGGAAGTTCGGTATTGATTTTAGCGGCTATAGCGGCAATGGCAGCAATGGGCTGGCTCGAGTGGGGCATATTTGGCTCAGTAGTTGCCGGATTAGTTGCCGGTGTAATTATTGGTCAGGGTACTGAATATTATACTTCTGATGGTTATAAACCTACCCAAGGAATTGCGGCGCAAGCACAACAAGGTCCGGCCACCACTATTATTGATGGCATTGCCATTGGTATGTATTCCACATGGATTCCGGTAGTTACCATTGTAATTGGCATTATTGCTTCCTTCGGTTTTGCCGGAGGCTTTACCAACTTTGCCGAAGGTGTATACGGTATTGGTTTTGCTGCCGTGGGTATGTTATCTACACTGGGCATTACTTTAGCTACCGATGCCTTTGGACCAATTGCTGATAATGCAGGCGGAAATGCTGAGATGGCAGAACTACCCCACGAGGTGCGCGAAAGAACAGATGCCTTGGATATGCTAGGGAATACCACAGCTGCAACGGGTAAGGGCTTTGCCATTGGATCGGCTGCTTTAACGGCAATGGCTTTAATGGCTGCCTACATGGAAGAAATTAAAATATGGCTGCAACGCGATTTAAAAGGCGGCGAAACCATTGTACAAAACTCTATTCAGTTTGTGCTTGATAAATCAACGGCTGTGGCTGAAGGTGTTAAAGCCGTTGTAATTTCAGAGGCTAGTCTAAAGGATTTCTCCACTTTCTACGACTTATCGTTATTTAACCCGCTATTACTAGCTGGTTTGTTTATTGGCGCCATGATGGCCTTTGTATTTTGTGCCATGACCATGAAGGCGGTAGGAAGAGCTGCCGGCGCCATGGTGGATGAGGTACGTCGCCAGTTTAGAGAAATACCCGGAATATTAGAGGGCACAGCTACACCTGAGTATGCCAAGTGCGTTGAGATATCAACAAAAGGGGCGCAGCGCGAAATGCTACTGCCTTCTTTATTAGCCATTATTGTGCCCATTGCAGTGGGTTTAATATTTGGTGTAGCCGGTGTAATTGGTCTTTTAATGGGTGGTTTAACCACTGGGTTTACTTTGGCTATTTTCTTAAACAACGCAGGTGGTGCTTGGGATAACGCCAAAAAATATATTGAAAAAGGAAACTTTGGTGGCAAAGGTTCTGATGCCCATAAGGCGGGTGTGGTTGGCGACACAGTTGGCGATCCGTTTAAAGATACTGCGGGTCCTTCGTTAAACATTTTAATTAAACTGATGACGATGGTTAGCGTTGTGATGAGCGGACTAACCGTAGCTTTTGCTTTGTTTTAAGATAATAACCCCGAAGCCCAAAAGGCTACTGATCTTTTGAACTCATTTGTTGGTTTATATTTGTTATGGCCAGTATCGAATTTATTTTGGTACTGGCTTTTTTTTGCGATGTTAATAAACATCGTAACGCAAAAGAATATAGTATTCTTTGGTGTTTCAGAAGCCGTTCCTCGCCATGACGAGCCGCTTATTAAATTTGTTCTTCTGTCTTCTATCTTCAGCCTTCACACTTTTTAGATGCTTTAATAGGCGCCTTGAAATGCCCGCGCTCCTTGCCATGACGAGGCGCTTATTAAATTTGTTCTTCTGCCTTCAATCTTCAGCCTTCACACTTTTTAAATGCTTTATTAGGCGCCTTGAGATGGCCGCGTTCCTCATCATGACAAGGCGCTTATTAAATTTATCCTTCTTTCTTCTATCTTCAGCCTTCACACTTTTTAAATGCTTTATTAGGCGCCTTGAAATAGCCGCGCTCCTTGCCATGACGACGCTTATTAAATTTGTTCTTCTGTCTTCTATCTTCAGCCTTCACGCTTTTTTATACTAACTTTGCCCGTGGGGAATCCAATAAATTTCCCCTTTCATATTTATAAGGATACACGCATGATTATTCCAAATTTCTCAGATATTGAAGAGGCCTTTGCCCGCATAGAACAATACATACACATTACCCCCGTTTTAACCAGTCAGTCGATTAACGAAATTACAGGTGCCAACTTATTTTTTAAGTGCGAGAACCTGCAAAAAGTAGGGGCCTTTAAAATACGCGGCGCCATTAATGCCGTTTTCTCGCTGAGCGATGAAGAAGCCGCAAAAGGCGTAGCCACCCATTCATCGGGCAATCATGCAGCAGCATTGGCACTAGCAGCAAAGCTTAGAGGTATTGAGGCACATATAGTAATGCCCAATAATGCACCCGAAATTAAACAGAAAGCAGTGGCGGGCTACGGAGGTAAAATTACCCTATGCGAGCCAACACTAAAAGATCGTGAAGAAACCTTGGTTAAAATTGTAGCCCAAACGGGTGCTACATTGGTACACCCCTACAATCAGGCCGAAGTAATTGCCGGACAAGGCACCTGCGCCCTTGAGTTAATGGGACAGGTAGAAGGTTTAGATGCCATCCTTACCCCAGTTGGCGGAGGAGGCTTGCTAGCCGGAACGGCCCTTAGTGCCAAATATCTGAATCCGGATATCGAACTCATTGCCGCCGAGCCCGAAGGTGCCGACGATGCTTACCAGTCGTTTTTACAAGAAAAACTTGTACCTGCCGTTAATCCGCAAAGTATTGCCGACGGCCTATTAACATCACTAGGCGAGCTCAACTACGAAATCATAAAAAACAACGTTGATGCAGTAATCACCGCTCCCGATAAGGCCATTGTTGAAGCCATGCGCATGATTTGGGAACGCATGAAAATAATAGTAGAACCTTCTGCCGCCATAACTCTCGCCATTATCCTCGAAAACAAAGACGCTTTTAAGGATAAAAATGTTGGGATAATACTTACCGGCGGAAACCTCGATTTAGAGAAGTTACCTTTTTAGTAAGGACAGACTAATATTTTCATAAGCACAAAATATCAAATAGCCACTGGCTAATCAATATTTACCCAGTGGGCATTTTAAATTAGCCAGTGGGTATTTGTATTTAGCCAGTGGATAACTTACTATTAGGCAGTGGATAAATATTATTTTATACGTATATTAGTACTAACATATACTTATAAAAATATCACCCAAAGCCATGATAGAATATATTATAACAGCTCTTGAAGACCCACGAAACAGACCGAACAAGAAATACTATGCGCGCCCTGCATATAAAGCCACTCGTACTTTAAATGATGCAGAGCAACACATCACAAAAGCCAGCTCACTTACCAAGGCCGAAACCAGAGGTGTGGTAATTTCACTAGTAGATTATATAAAACAGGCTTTACTAGATGGAGAAAGCGTGAAGATAGATGGTTTAGGAACTTTCTTTTTACGCACACAATCAGAGGGTAAGAACACCGAAAAAGAAGTTTCGTTTAGAGATTTTAAAAATACTACAATAGGCTTTAAAACCGATGCGGAGCTGCGTAAAGATGTTGCAAGAGGTGCACAGTTTAGAAAGAAACCAAAGAACAAGTAAACTATATCAAGGTTAGTTTGAAGGCAAAAGACTGAAGGCAGAAGACAACAAATACAATGACTATAAATGGTTGTATACTCTTGGTTTACTATTTGTCTTGAGATCGCCGCGTGCCTCGCGATGACGCAATATCGAATAGCAATAATGTACTTTTTACAACACGTCATTCCGAACGAAGGAATCGCAAGGCGCCATGCAAAGCACATTATTAAGCGTTTTATTATAAGTATAAATGATAAAATGGCTTTACTACTTGCCTTAAGATCGCCGCGTGCCTCGCGATGACGCAATATCGAATAGCAATAATGTACTTTTTGTACCTCGTCATTCCGAGCCGCCAACCAATAAAAATTAGCCATAATGAGTTGATGACAGGGATCAAGCCACTTGTTAAT